>DASWYJ010000205.1:0-4662 GCA_036405035.1 Burkholderiaceae bacterium | reverse complement strand
TCTACCTCGCCTCCCAAAGCCCGCGCCGGCGCCAGTTGCTGGAGCAGCTTGGCGTGCGCTACGAACTGCTGCTGCCCGAGCCAGGGGAAGACGCCGAGGCACTGGAAGCGGTGCAGGGCCGCGAGGCGCCTGCCCGCTATGTGCAGCGGGTGACCGCGCTCAAGCTCGACGCCGCCGTGCAGCGGCTCCGCCAGCGCAAGCTGCCGCCCGCACCGATTCTGTGTTCCGACACCACTGTGGCACTCGGCCGCACCATTTACGGCAAACCGGAAGACGCGGCCGATGCCGCGCGCATGCTGCGCGAACTGGCGGGCCATAACCACCGCGTGCTGACCGCTGTGGCAGTGCAAAAAGGCCGCAGCCGGCACGTGGTGCTGAGCACGTCGCAGGTCTGTTTTGCGCCGCTGTCGGCGCGCGAGATCGCCCGGTACGTGGCCAGCGGCGAGCCGATGGGCAAAGCCGGTGCCTATGCGGTGCAGGGCGGGGCGGCGGCCTTCATTGCGCACATCAGCGGCAGCTACTCTGGCATCATGGGCTTGCCGATGTTCGAGACGGCACAATTGCTCCGGGCCATCGGCCTGAAGGTCTGACATCCCATGCAACAAGACATCCTGATCAACTGGTCGCCCCAGGAAACGCGGGTGGCCGTGGTGGAGAACGGCGCGGTGCAGGAACTGCACCTGGAGCGCACGCTGGAGCGGGGCCTGGTGGGCAACGTGTACCTGGGCAAGGTGGCGCGGGTGCTGCCCGGCATGCAGTCGGCGTTCATCGATATCGGGCTCGACCGTGCAGCCTTCCTGCATGTGGCCGACCTGCTGCCCAGCAGCCAGCACCGCCCGGCCGACGGCGAGCGCGTGGCAGCGGGCGCACCGCCGCCGCTGGTCCCCATCGAGCGCCAGGTGTTCGAGGGCCAGGCGCTGATGGTGCAGGTCATCAAGGACCCGATCGGCAGCAAGGGCGCGCGGCTGTCCACGCAGATCAGCATTGCCGGGCGGCTGCTGGTCTTTTTGCCACAGGACAACCACATTGGCGTGTCGCAGAAGATCCCGTCGGACCAGCGCCACGCCTTGCGCGAGCGCCTGCTGGCGATGCTGGGCGATCCGCCCGAGCCGGGCGGCTTCATCCTGCGCACCAATGGCGAGGACGCCACCGACGCCGAACTGGCGCAGGACATCGCCTACCTGCGCAAGACCTGGGCCCGCATCAAGGACGCTGCGCTGCGCCTGCCGCCGAAGTCGCTGCTGCACCAGGATCTGAGCCTGCTGCAGCGCGTACTGCGCGACCTGACCAGCGAAGACACCCAAACGGTGCGCATCGATTCGCGGGAGCAGTTCGACATCCTGCAGGCCTTTGGCAGCGAGTTCATGCCCGACGCGGTAGGCAAGGTGCAGCTCTACAAGGGCGAACGACCAATCTTCGATCTGTTCTCCATCGACGAGGAAATCGCCAAGGCGCTGGGGCGGCGGGTGGAACTGAAGTCGGGCGGCTACCTGATCGTGGACCAGACCGAGGCGCTGACCACGGTGGACGTGAATACCGGTGGCTTTGTCGGTGCACGGAATTTCGACGACACCATTTTCAAGACCAACCTGGAGGCCGCGCAGGCCATTGCGCGCCAGCTGCGGCTGCGCAACCTGGGCGGTATTGTGATCGTCGATTTCATCGACATGACCCGTGAGGACCACCGCGAGGCGGTGCTGGCCGAACTGCGCAAGCAACTGGCGCGTGACCGGGTCAAGACCACCGCCGGGGGTTTTTCCCAGCTGGGGCTGGTGGAAATGACCCGCAAGCGCACCCGCGAATCACTGGCCCACCTGCTGTGCGAACAGTGCGCCGTGTGTGATGGCAAGGGCATCGTCAAGACGCCGCGCAGCGTGGCCTATGACATCCTGCGCGAGATCCTGCGCGAGGCGCGGCAGTTCAGCCCGCGCGAGTTCCGGGTGGTGGCGGCGCCGCAGGTGGTCGAGCTGCTGCTCGATGAAGAAAGCCAGCATCTGGCCGGCCTGAGCGATTTCATCGGCAAGCCGATTTCGCTGCAGACCGAGAGCGCCATGGGTCAGGAACAATACGATATCGTGCTGCTGTAGCAGCCCGCGCGGCAGGGCCGCGCCCCTGCCATTTCCGAGGAATTGCTGTCCGTGTCGTCCCGAACCGAATCCCCCGCTGCGGCGCCACGGCGCGTGCTGATTGTCTCGTTGCGCTATCTGGGCGATCTGCTGATCAGCACCCTGATGGCCGACGGCGTCAAGCAACGCTGGCCCGGTTGCACTGTCGACTACCTCGTGTACGAGGGCATGGAAGGCGTACTTCAAGGCAACGGCTGTGTCGATGGTGTACTGACACTGCCGCCGCGCGCGCGGCCCAAGGTCCGGCTGGCGATGTTGCGGCGGGTCTGGCGGCAATACGACCTGGCGCTCACCTCGCATTCCGGTGACTACCCGCACATGGTGCTGTGGGCCGCCGCCCGCACCCGTGTGGGCGCCTTGCCGCAGCAGCGCAAGCATGGCTGGTGGAAGGCATTGACTGCGCCGCTGAGCGTACAGGAACAGGAGCATGTGCCCATTGCCGAGCTGTGCGCGCGCATTGCCGGGCAGGCCGGTGTGGCCGGCGCGGTGCGCATACGGCCGCCGGCAGCCACGGCAGTGTGGCCCCCGCAGGCGGCGCTGCAGAATCTGCCCGCGGGGTATGCGGTGCTGCACCCGTGTCCGCGCTGGGTCTATAAGCGATGGCACCGCGCTGGCTGGCTGGCGCTGGTGGCACACCTGCAGGCGCGGGGGCTGCAGGTGGTGGTGAGCGGCGGTTACACGCAGGAAGAAAAAGACTATGTGGCCGTGCTGTTCGAGGGCACGGCCGGCCTGCTGCATACCGATGCCAGCGTCGATTTCGCCCGCTCGGCCACGCTGATTGCCGGTGCCCGGCTCTTTGTGGGGCCTGACACCTTCACCACCCACCTGGCGGCCAGCTGCGGTGTGCCCACCGTGGCGCTGTTTGGCCCCACCGACCCGCGCATCTGGGGGCCGATCAGCGAGGCCAGCGCCGGCAGCACCACCCCGACACGGGGTTTCATGGCGGCCGAAGATGTGCAGCGCCGCGCCAACGTGTGGCTGCTGCAGAATGCGGCGCTGCCCTGCGTGCCCTGCCAGCTCGAAGGCTGCGACCGGCATCGGCAGAGCCACAGCCAGTGCCTGGATGAATTGCCTGCCGAACGGGTGCTGGCGGTGGTCGACGGCATTCTGGCCGCGCCACGGCCCGCACCGGGCCGTTAGTCGCCCGCTGGAGGTGCCGGGGAGCGGGTGGCCAGTGCCTGCAGGCGCGTGTACATACCCCCCTGGCGCAGCAGCTCGGCGTGGCTGCCTTGCTCCAGGATGCTGCCGTTGTCCATGACCACCACCCGGTCGGCATGCTCGATGGTGGAGAGTCTGTGCGCAATGACCAACGTGGTACGGCCTGCCATCAGGCGCTGCAGCGCTTCCTGCACCAGGCGCTCGGATTCGGTGTCGAGCGCCGAGGTGGCTTCGTCCAGGATCAGGATGGGGGCGTCCTTGTAGAGCGCCCGGGCAATGGCCAGCCGCTGGCGCTGGCCACCGGAGAGCTGCGAGGCGTTGTGACCCACCACCGTGTCCACACCCTGCGGCAGGCCGGCCAGGTAGTCGCCCAGGTTGGCGGCCTGCAGGCAGGCCTCTACCCGGGTCCGGTCGATTTGCTGGCCCAGCGCCACGTTGGCGGCCAGTGTGTCGTTGAGCATGACCACATCCTGGCTCACCATGGCGAACTGGCCGCGCAGCGCTGCCAGGCGCCACTGCGCGATGTCGGTGCCGTCCAGCAGGATGCGGCCTTCGGTTGGCAGCACGAAACGCGGCAGCAGGTTGGCCAGCGTGGTTTTGCCCGAGCCCGACGGCCCGACCAGCGCCACCACTTCGCCCGGTGCGATTTCCAGCGACAGGCCGCGCAGCGCCAGCTCGTTGTCGGCGCTGTAGCGCACCGTGGCCTGGTCGAAGACGATGTGGCCGGTCGCGCGCCCCACGCTGTGGGCGCCTTCCTGCTCGGCGGCTGTGTGGTCGATGAGCTGCAGCCCGCGCTCCAGCGCCGCCAGGCCCCGGGTGATCGGGCTGGCGATTTCCGACAGGTGCTTGATCGGAGCCACCAGCATCAGCATGGCCGTGACAAAGGCCACGAAGCTGCCCACGGTGACGTTGGTTGTGCTGCTCTGCCACAGCGCGACCGAAATCACGGCAGACAGCGCGGTGGCGGCCAGCATCTGCGTCAAGGGTGTCATGGCCGATGATGCGATGGTGGATTTCATCGCCAGGCGCCGCATCATCTGGCTCAACCCATGGAACCGCTCCGCCTGCGCGCCCTGTGCCGCGTGCAGCCGAACCATGCGGTGGGCCAGCACGTTTTCCTCGACAACATAGGCCAGCTCGTCGGTGGCGGACTGGCTGGCCTTGGTGATGCGGTACAGCCGCCGCGACAGCGTGCGCATGACCAATGCCACCGCCGGGAATAGCAGCGCCACGATCAGCGTGAGTTTCCAGTTCAGGTAGAACAGGTAGCCCAGCAGCGCCAGCAGCGTGAGGCTGTCGCGGGCCAAGCCCAGCAGCGCGCTGACCAGCAGCGCCGAGCCGTTCTGCACCTCGTAGACCACGGTGTTGGAGAGCGTGC
>DASWYJ010000204.1:0-5685 GCA_036405035.1 Burkholderiaceae bacterium | reverse complement strand
TGCCATCGGCTTTGTGGGTGAACTGCATCCGAAGTGGCGGCAGTCGTACGATCTGGCGCAGCCAGCGGTGCTGTTCGAACTGGATCTGGAGGCCGTTTTGCAGCGCACGGTACCGGTATTCCGGCCCGTGAGCAAGCACCAGGCAGTTGAGCGTGATATTGCCCTGGTGGTTGCCGAGTCGGTGGGGTATGCCGCCGTCGTGGATGCTGTCCGGGCCGCATCGGCGGAGACCCTGCGAGACGTGGTGTTGTTTGACGTATACCGGCCCAAACAAGCAGGTGGCGGCTTGCAGCCAGGGGAGAAAAGCCTGGCGCTGCGCCTCACGCTGGGGACTGGCGATGCGACCATGACTGAACCGCAGATCGAAGCTGCAGTCCAGAGCGTGGTGGCATATCTGCAGCAAACGCTGGGTGCGCGCTTGCGCGCCTGAGGCTTCCCGTCGATGATGAAAGACGTGATGGAATTTGCGGTCGACAGCCTTGAAACTCCGGCGCTTACCAAGGCCCGGCTGGCGGAGCTGTTGTTCGAGCAGATCGGGCTCAACAAACGCGAGTCGAAGGACATGGTTGACGCATTTTTCGACCTGGTTGGCAACAGCCTGATCGAGGGTGACGATGTCAAGATATCCGGGTTTGGCAATTTCCAGATCCGCACGAAGGCGCCGCGCCCGGGGCGCAATCCCCGCACCGGAGAAGCGATTCCAATCGAGGCGCGCCGCGTTGTGACCTTTCATGCCAGCCACAAGCTCAAGGAACAAATCCAGGGCGATGGGGCTGGCACCGACGACCTTCCCTGACACCCCCTCGGCTGCAGTTGCCGTTGCAGCTGCTTACACCGGTTGCGCTTGGCAGCCACTCCCCACTTAGAGTAACCTCTGCGCTTTGCTCTGTAATGCATTGATTTCCATGGAAAATGGGTTGCCGCTGATTCCTGCAAAACGCTACTTCACCATCGGTGAGGTGGGGGAGTTGTGTGGTGTCAAACCCCACGTGCTGCGTTATTGGGAGCAGGAATTCACGCAGCTGCGGCCCATGAAGCGCCGGGGCAATCGCCGCTACTACCAGCACCATGAGGTGTTGATGATCCGGCGGATCCGCGATCTGCTGTATGACCAGGGCTTTACCATCAGCGGTGCGCGCAACAAGCTGCAGGAGATTGTGTATTCCGAGCGGGAAAAGCGCCGTGCTGGCGAAGTCGCGCTGGAGGGCGTCGAGGTGGTGGAGCTGGACGATGCCGATATGGCCGAGTTGGTGGATTTGCCGCTGGGGGACGATGCGTTTTCGGCGCGGCAGCAACTGGCGGCGCTGCGGCGCGAGCTTTGCGAGATACGCAGTTTGCTGGCGGAAGTGCAATGAGCGGGCACTTGCTCGCTGTATAATCATGGGCTTGTCGGTGTGTGGCGCAGCCTGGTAGCGCACTTGCATGGGGTGCAAGGGGTCGAAGGTTCGAATCCTTTCACACCGACCATTACAGAAAAGGGAGATTCCGGTGGAATCTCCCTTTTTTCTTGCCTGTCCATTGCGTATTGCACGGCGTTCTCCGGATGGCATACACCCTGTTGGTGCAGGGAAACCTTCTGCGTGTCAGCCCTGCGCGGGCTTGGCGGAATACCATGCGCGCGGCCCTGCAAGGGTCTTGCATGCGGTACGGCACACCGGCCGTGCGCTGACGAGGGCGATTGCCATCTGCCCACCATTCCACTGATAGGAGGAGTTCCAATGAAAATCGCATACATGGCGCTGATTGCCGCCTGCACCAGTGCCCCCGCGTTCGCAAGCCTGGAGCTGGCGCAGAAGAATGCCTGCATGGCCTGCCATGGCGTCGACAAGAAGATTGTCGGGCCGGCATTTCAGGACGTTGCCAAGAAATACGCCGGTCAGAAGGATGCCGTGGCCACTGTCGCCGCCAGTATCAAGAATGGTGGCTCCGGCAAATGGGGCCCGATCCCGATGCCCGGTGCGGAAGGCCTCAGTGATGCGGACGCCAAGGCGCTGGCGACCTGGATACTCGGTACGGCCAAGTAAGTCCTGCGGGCGGCGTGGGCTGTTCGCCTGCGCTGCCCGGCGGTGCTACGGCGTGTGGCGCCGCATCAATCGATGTCGACCGTGTGCATTCCGAACGCGCCCGCCCGCCGGTCGGCGAAGTACCGCTCCAGTGTTTCCCTGACAGTCTTGAAGGCGATCTCGTCCCACGGAATCTCCGCCTCGCTGAACATGCGGGCTTCAATAGTTTCGTGACCCGGGTCAAAAACCAGGTCGCGCAGGCGTGCGCGGTAGAACATGTGCACCTGGCCGACCCGCACGACGTTCATCACGGCAAACAGTGGGCCCATGTCAATGTGGGCGCCGGATTCCTCATCGGTTTCCCGGGCTGCACCGGCCTGTGTGGTTTCCCCCAGCTCCATGAAGCCTGCCGGCAGTGTCCATTTCCCCCAGCGGGGCTCGATATTGCGCTTGCACAGCAGTACCTGCTCTGCCTCCGGTGGGCCCCACACGGGAACGGTCCCCACCACGACCAGCGGGTTCTCGTAGTGCACGGTATGGCAGTCTGGGCAGACAGCACGTTGCCGCGTGTCGCCATCGTCCGGCAGGCGATATACCACCGCGCCGCCGCAGGCGCGGCAATGAAGAATGGGGCTTCTCAGCATCGGCGCAGTGTACCGGCTGGGCCGGTTTCTTCATGAAAATCCGGCCGGCTTTTCCTGCAGTGCATGCCGGCGGCCTATCCCGCCAGCCGCTGCACCCATGCCAATTGGGCTGGCAGGCAAATGTTTTCCAGATCGTAATGAGCCTGCGCAAACTGCCGTGCACGGGCTCCCAGCCTGGCCCGGGCCACGGAATCCTGCAGCAGTGCACATACGGTGTCCGCCAGGGCTGCCACATCGAAGAACTCCACCAGCAGCCCCGTCTCATCGTGCCGTATGGCTTCATGCAAAGGGCTGGTATTGCTGCCAACGATGGCGCAGCCGGCACTCATGGCTTCCAGCAAACTCCAGCTCAGCACGAAAGGATAGGTCAGATAGGTATGTACGGTGCTCAGTTGCAGCAGTGAAACGAAATGTGGGTAGGGAATCTTGCCGAGAAAGGCAACCCGTTCCCAGTCGGCGCTGCTGATGCGGGTTTGCGCTTCGGTGGCGAAAATCTCTTTCCAGGATTTTCCATCCCCGGGCCGGGCGCCATAACTCACACCGTCGTCACCCACGATCAGTACACGTGCATGGGGTCTGCGCCGCAGAATATCGGGCAGCGCCCGCATGAACATGTGATAGCCCCGATAGGGTTCCAGGTTGCGGTTGACGAAGGTGACGATCTCGTCGCCGCGGGTCAGGGTCTGCTGCACGCCTTCGCGGGTCGTCAGGGTGAGGCTCGCCGCGGGGTTGGGCCGGACTGCCTGGGTATCGATACCGTCATGGATGACGGTGATGCGGTCGCGAAAAGGCGTGGGGAAGGTACTGGCTTGCCAGTGGGTCGGGGAGATGCCCGCGTCGGCGGCTTCGAAATGCAGCAGGTTGTTCAGGTTCTTGAGGCGCAGGCGGCAAATGCTTCCCGGGTCAGTGGCCGGAAATTCCGGGTCGAACCCGACATCGGCGCCTTCTGGCCGGTAGAAGAACTCGCAATACATGCCCAGCTTGGCGTGGGGCCAGACGTCCTTGAGAAACAGGCTTTCACCCCAGCCGGGATGGGCCACGATCACATCGGGTGTGAACCCCTGTGCTTTCATGGCCAGCGCAGCGCGAAAACAGGCCTCTGCCCGGATCGTCTTGGCTTCGAAATCGCTGACCCACGGATGGATGTTGGGGGTGCTGCCACGGTTCAACTGGTAGCGCACGATCCGGACGCCCTGCCAGTGCGGTTCTGCGATCTGGCGCAGCGTCAAGGCCGTGACCTGATGGCCCTGGCGCACCAACGCCGGAGCGAGGAACTTGAACTGACCCGGGAAATTCTGGTGAATGAAGAGAACGTTCATGGCTCAGCAGCGGGGAAAAGCAGGCCAGCCCGGGGTGGTGGTGCGCTGCAGAAGCAGGTGGCAGGGGCCCGATATGTGAAAACGCCCCGGCCATTGCAATTCAGCAATGTCCCGAGGCGTTTGATGACGTGGCGGAGAGGGCGGGATTCGAACCCGCGGAGGGAATTACCCCTCACACGCTTTCCAGGCGTGCGACTTAAACCGCTCATCCACCTCTCCGAAGCCCGCTATTCTATCAGCGTGATGGCGTGCGCTGCGGCAGCGCGTGGCGTTGCAGTGCTTCAAGGGGCACGGACTCCAGCGCGCGGACATGGGTGCATTCCAGAATGACCGGCGGCGCCACGCCGGCTTCGAGCGCTTCTTTCCATCGGTCTGCACAGAGGCACCAGCGGTCGCCGGGCTTGAGGCCGGGAAACCGTCCGTGTGGCTGCGGCGTGATGAGGTCGTTGCCCCGCTCCAGCGAGAACTGCAGAAAGGCCTCGGTCACGCGGGCGCAGATCACATGGGTGCCATGGTCCGATGCATCGGTGCTGCAGCAGCCATCACGGAGGTAGCCGGTCAGCGGGGCATAGGAGCACGGCACCAGCGCAGTACCGAGGACATTGGTGGACATGGGATCAGCGCGCCGTGGTGTCGCTCGCGGCCGGATGCTTCAGCATGGCCATGGCCGACATGATGAGGCCGGAAACCTGGGTCATGTCGCTCGGCACGATCAGCGTGGTCTTGGCGTCGCTGGCCACCTTGCTGTAGGCATCCACGGCGCGCTCGGCCACCTTGAGCTGCACCGCCTGTTCCCCACCGGGTTGCCGGATGGCGGCGGCAATGCGCTCGATGGCGGTTGCCGTGGCCTCGGCCACGGCGGTGATCGAAGCCGCCTCGCCCCCGGCCTGGTTGATTGCCGCCTGCTTTTCACCCTCGGAGCGGGCGATGAAGGCCTCACGCTCACCGGTGGCGATGTTGATCTGTTCCTGCCTCCGGCCTTCGGATGCTGCGATGAGCGCACGTTTTTCGCGCTCGGCGGTGATCTGCTGCTGCATCGCGTGCAGGATTTCCTTGGGTGGTGTCAGGTCCTTGATTTCGTAGCGCAGGACCTTCACCCCCCAGTTGAGGGCGGCCTCGTCGATGGCTGCCACCACCTGGGCATTGATGATGGCGCGTTCCTCGAACGTCTTGTCGAGCTCCAGCTTGCCGATCACGGAGCGCAGCGAGGTTTGCGCCAGCTGCGAGATGGCGGCGATGTAGTTCGATGACCCGTAGCTGGCGCGCATCGCGTCCGTGACCTGGAAGTACAGGATGCCGTCGACCTGCAATTGTGTGTTGTCGCGGGTGATGCAGACCTGGCTGGGCACGTCGAGTGGAATCTCTTTCAGCACGTGTTTGTAGGCCACGCGGTCGACAAAAGGTATGAGGAAATTCAGGCCCGGCGTGAGTGTGCCGTGGTACTTGCCCAGGCGCTCGATGACCCAGGCGTGCTGCTGGGGCACCTCCTTGACCGAGCGGCTGATGAAGATGACGGCAATGATGAACAGGACGATGGCGATTTCCATGGAGTTCTCCGGAAGGTGTAGCAGGTAAAGGTGTTCGGAATCAGATCTTTTCAAGTACCAGGCGGTTACCCACGACTTCCTTCACGCGGTGCGCGCCAGGGGTGGCCGTTGCTGCATCCGCTGCCACGACGGTCCAGGCGGCACCGCGGTAGGACACACTGGCCGTGCCATC
>DASWYJ010000203.1:0-1836 GCA_036405035.1 Burkholderiaceae bacterium | reverse complement strand
AAAACCTGGGCAAATCCTTTGTGCCTGGCAAACCGGTGTTTGCCGACGTGTCCTTCACGCTGGACCGCGGCGAGTTCGTCTGCATCATCGGCCACAGCGGCTGTGGCAAGACCACCATCCTCAACGTGCTGGCCGGGCTGGATGTTGCCACCAGCGGCCATGTTTTCATGGACGGCCGCGAGGTGGCCGGCCCCGGCCTGGAGCGCGGCGTGGTGTTCCAGGGCCATGCGTTGATGCCCTGGCTCACCGTACGGCAGAACATTGCCTTTGCGGTGCGTTCGGCTTGGCCCGAATGGAGGCGGCCCAAGGTCAATGTGCATGTGGAGAAGTTTGTGGCGCTGGTGGGGCTGAGCGCGGCCATCGACAAGAAACCGTCGCAGCTTTCCGGCGGCATGAAGCAGCGGGTGGGCATTGCGCGGGCCTTTGCCATTCAGCCCAAGATGCTGCTGCTCGACGAGCCCTTCGGCGCGCTCGACGCGCTGACCCGCGGCACCATCCAGGACGAGCTGATGGCCATCGTGCGGCAGACGCAGCAGACGGTCTTCATGATCACCCACGACGTGGACGAAGCCATCCTGCTGGCCGACCGCATCCTGCTGATGCGCAATGGCTCGGAAACCGACGCCGGCTACATCCCCGGTGGCATAGCCGAGGTGGTGAAGAACCCGCTGCCCAAGGACCGCAAGCGCGCCGCGCTGCATCACCTGCCCGGCTACTACGAACTGCGCAACCACATCGTTGATTTCCTCGTGTCACGCGCCATGGCGCACTGACCTTTCCACCCTTTTGAATGGAGACCCCATGAACCGCAACGACATCACCGAAAAGATCATCACCGTCAAGGTGGCCAAAGGCATCCAGTGGGCCGACGTGGCCAAAAAGGTGGGCCACTCCAAGGAATGGACCACCGCGCTGTGCCTGGGGCAGATGACCGCCACCCCGGCGCAGGCCAAGATTCTCGGCAAGATATTCGGCCTGACCGCCGAGGAGCAGAAATGGCTGCAGGTCGTGCCGTACAAGGGCTCGCTGCCCACGCCAGTGCCGACCGACCCGCTGATCTACCGCTGGTACGAGATCGTCAGCGTGTACGGCACCACGATCAAGGAACTGATCCACGAGGAGTTTGGCGACGGCATCATGAGCGCGATCGACTTCAGCATGGACATCGTGCGCCAGCCCGATCCCAAGGGCGACCGGGTCAACGTGGTGCTGTCGGGCAAGTTCCTGCCGTACAAAACCTATTGAGCCCCCGCTGCCGGCCGGGGTGCGGAACACTCCGGCCGGGCGCCGATCGCGGCCGACCGCCCCCGGCCTGCGGCGGCTATTTCTTCTCGGGCACCACGTCCCAGGGGCCGTTGGCCTGGATGAAGAACACCGCCTCTTCCTTGCCCTCGACCCGGGCCACGTGCGGCATCTTGCCGGTGAGCGCGAAATACGAGCCGGGGCCGAGCTTGTGGTCCTTGCCGCCAGCGCTCAGCGTGATATGGCCCGAGACCACGGTGGCGTAGTGGTCCGCGCTGTGGTGGTGGCTGGGCGTGACCAGGCCCACCGGATACTTCAGGTAAAAGCGGCTCGGGCCTTTTTTCATGTCGCCCGAAACCGGGGCCACCGCCACCCCGGGGATGCCGGCATCCTGCCATTGGAGTTCGGCCCTGGGCACGGCCACCACCTGCCCGGCGCCCAGCGCCGCCAGCGGGGCCGTCGCGACCAGGGCCACCCACGCGGCCTTTGCCACGCTGCTGTTCCATGTTTTCATGCTGTGCTCCTTGTGATTGACTGGACGAACAGGCAACCCTTCCAAGGCCCATGGCAAGGCAGAGCCGCCACGCTGCTGCG
>DASWYJ010000202.1:0-7703 GCA_036405035.1 Burkholderiaceae bacterium | reverse complement strand
GCAACGGCGTGGGCAAAACCACGCTGCTGAAAAGCCTGATGGGCCTGGTGCCCATCAAGACCGGCAGCATCGAATTCAACGGCAAACCCATCCAGTCGGCCACGCCCTACGAGCGGGCGCGTGCCGGCATCGGCTTTGTGCCGCAGGGCCGCGAGATCTTTGCGCGGCTCACGGTGGAAGAAAACCTGAAGATGGGCCTGGCCTACAGAAAAGCCGGCACACCCATTCCCGCCGAGCTGTACGAGCTGTTCCCGGTGCTCAAGCAGATGCTGAACCGCCGCGGGGGCGATCTGTCGGGCGGGCAGCAGCAGCAACTCGCCATTGCGCGGGCGCTGGCGGCCGGCCCCAAGCTGCTGATCCTGGACGAGCCCACCGAAGGCATTCAGCCCAGCATCATCAAGGACATCGGCCGGGTCATCCGCCGGCTGGCCACGCGCGGCGACATGGCCATCGTGCTGGTCGAGCAGTACTACGACTTCGCCGAGGAACTGGCCGACCAGTACCTGGTCATGGAGCGCGGCGAGTTCATCGCCCGCGGGCCGGGCAGCGAGATGGAAGCCAAGGGCATCCGGCAACTGGTGGCCATTTAGATCGTCAACACGTTCTCCGGCAACGCTGCCCCCTTTCTGCGGTATTTTTCAAATGAAAAGTGGCCGTGGCCAGCGTGGTATCTTGAGATGATGCTATTCATTCAGTAGCGTTTCAGGTGCCCGCGCAATCCGCATACACATCCAGCGTGCGCTGGTACACGTGGGTCTGCAGGTCCAGCAGGCCCAGCACCGAGTGGAAATAGTTGTCGTGCGACACCCGGCCGTCGCGCCGGCGCAGGCAATCGGTGGTCACGCCGCTGCGGCGCTCGAAGCCGGGTGACAGCCAGGTAATCCACGGCACCCGCTTCTGCACGTCGGGCGCCAGCGCGTACGGCATGCCGTGCAGGTACAGGTTGTTCTCGCCGAGCGATTCCCCGTGGTCGGCCACATAGACCATGGCGGTGTCGGCCTGCCGGCTCTGCGCCTTGAGCCAGCCGATGGTGGAGGCCAGCACGTGGTCGGTGTAGGCAATCGTGTTGTCGTAGGCATTGACCACCTCCGCGCGGCTGCAGTCCTGCAGCGCGGTGCTGGTGCATTCGGGCAGGAAGCGCTTGAACGCCACGGGTGCGCGCTGGTAGTAGGCCGGGCCGTGGCTGCCCATCTGGTGCAGCACCACCAGCACGCCCCGGGCGCGGCGCTCGGCGGGCAGGGCGGCGATGCGCTGGTCGAGCTGCGCCAGCAGCATGCCGTCCCAGCAGCTGTCGCCGGCGCACAGCGCAAGGTCCTGCAGCGCGGTGGTGCTGGCCTGGGCCACGCGGTCGCACACCCCCTTGCAGCCGGCCTGGTTGTCCACCCACAGCACCGCCAGCCCCGCACGCTGGGCCACGTCGAGCAGATTTTCGTAGTTGCTGCGCCGGTCTTCGAATGCACTGCGCCCCAGATGCGAGAACATGCATGGCACCGAGGCCGCGGTGCTGGTGCCACACGACCACGCATCGCGAAAACTCGCCACCTGTTCCTGCGCCAGCTCCGGCGTGGTGTTGCGGCCGTAGCCATTGATGCCGAAGTTGCCGCTGCGGCCGGTTTCACCCAGCACCAGCACCAGCAGCGGGGGCCGCGCCTGCGCCTGGTAGCGGGCGCCCAGGCGCACGTCCTCGCCGATCGGCAGCAACTGCATCGGGCCGCGGCGCAGTGACCGGGTTGCCAGATGGCCCACCGCATACAGGGTGTTGAACGGGTTGATCTGGTAGCGCACCGCCTTGTGGTTGCGCATGGCCGAGCCCAGTGTCTGGAAGCTTGCCAGTGCCACCCCCGCCAGCACGGCCAGTGCCAGCAGCACCAGCAGGCCGTTGTGGCCGGCGCGGCGCAGCCAGGGGCCATAGTGCAGCGGTGTGCGCCACAGCAGCACTGCCGGGGCCACCGCAATCGTGGCCATGGTGGCCAGCAGCCAGGGGCTCAGCAGGTCCAGTGCCTCGTGCCGGTCGGTCTGCAGGACGTTCTGCGCCATCGTGGTGTCGATCACCACGCCGTAGCGCAGCATGAAATACACCCCGCCGGCCGACAGGGCCAGCAGCAGCGTGATGGCGGGCTTGAGCGTCCAGCGCCAGGCCAGCAGGCCCAGCAGCAGCGCGCAGGCCGCCGCCACCATCAGGCCCAGGCTGGCGCCAAAGATCCAGCCCCGCACACCGTCCAGCAGGCCCAATGCCTGCAGGCCGTGCCACAGCGGCAGGTTGCCGGCGCCGGCAATCCACAGGCTGGCCAGCACAATGGCCAGGCCGGGCGGCCGGGCGCGGGGCCGGGCCGTCGTGGACGGGGCCGCGCCTGCCGCTGCAGGCAGCAGCACGGGGGCGGGCAGTACGGCGTCGAATCGCGGTGGGGGCGCCATGTCAGGCCTCCTGCGTTGCAAGGCCACTGGCGTCGCTGCCGGAGCCGATCCGGTCGCAGACCCAGGCCACACACCAGCACAGCCAGCCGCTCCACAGCGTATGGCTCATGAAATGGGCGCCGCGCAGCTGCTGCGCCACGCCGAGCACCAGGCCGGCCAGCAGTGCGCCCGCCAGCCAGCGCCGCGCCATACCCGGCGCCGTGCGCCGGAAGGCGAAGAAACCGCCGATGAATGCGAAGCCCGACGACGCATGGCCCGCCGGAAAACAGTGGCCGCTGCCGCCGTCGGCCAGGCCCAGCGCGGCCCAGTGCGGGTGGTAGCGCGCCACGCCGCCGAAAGGCGCCAGGTCCCAGGGGCAGCTGGTGGTGCTGAACTGCTTGAGCAGTGCCACCGCCGTGACCGACAGCAGGGCCGCCACCACGATCCGGATGCGTGCGGCCTGCGTGGCCCGGTGCAGCCAGCCGAACGGCCACCACACGCCCACGCTCAGCGCCAGCAGCAGCGCCCAGGCGGCGATGCGCCCGCCTTCGTGGAAAACCGCCGTCAGCAGCCAGTGGTCGCGCAGCGCAAAACCACCGCCATCCGCCAGCAGGCCGGCCAGCGCGAGATCCAGCCCCGAGGCGTCCCAGCCCAGCAGCAGCACGAGGGCCAGCGCGGTGGCCCAGGCCAGCGGGTGGCCGGAAGAAGAAACATGCGTCGTCATGGGGACGGGAGCTTCGGGCTGGTGGCTTAAGGCAGTCTTAAGCACCACAGCGCACAATCCAGCCCATGCGGGTTCTGGTTGTGGAAGACGACGAAGGCATTGCCGCCGGGCTGCGCGCCAATCTGCGGCAGCAGGGCTGGGCGGTGGATTGCACCGACGGGGTGGCGGGCGCCTGGGCGGCCCTGTGCGCGGAGCCGTTCGACGTGGTGCTGCTCGACCTGGGCTTGCGCGACGGCGACGGCGCCGAGGTGCTGCGCCGGCTGCGGCTGGCCGCCGCCGGCAACCGCGGCCCGGCGCTGCCCGATCCGGCCACGCCGGTGCTCATCATGACCGCGCGCGACCAGGTGGCCTCGCGCATTGCCGGCCTGGACATGGGTGCCGACGACTACGTGACCAAGCCCTTCGACGTGGCCGAGCTGGCTGCCCGCATGCGGGCGCTGCGGCGGCGCGCGGCGGGCCGCTCCACGCCGCTGCTGCGGCATGGCGCCATCGCCATCGATCCCGCCGCCCGCAGCGTGCTGCTGGCCGGCCAGCCGGTCGAGCTGTCGGTGCGCGAATACGGCGTGCTGCTGGCGCTCGTGGAAGCCAGTCCGCGCGTGCTGTCGCGCCAGCAGATCGAGGCCAAGCTCTACAACTGGGACAGTGCGCTGGGCAGCAATGCCATCGAGGTGCACGTGCACCACCTGCGCCGCAAGCTCGGCGAGGACACCATCCGCACGCTGCGCGGTGTCGGCTATTTCATTCCTGCGGAGGCCGCCGCATGAGGCGCAACCAGTCGCTGATGCGCCACCTGCTGGCCTGGGCGCTGGGGGCGCTGGTGGTGGTGTGGGGCAGCTTCATCGGGCTGGCTTACTGGACCGGCGTGCACGAATCCGACGAGCTGACCGACGGCCATCTGGCCAGCGTGGTGTCGCTGCTGGTGGGCCTGCGCGGCAGCGAAATCACGCTCGGCGCCGACCCCACCACGCTGCCCGGCCGGCCCGACCTGCGCAGCCATGACTACCAGCAGTCGATGAGCATCGTGATCTGGGACGCCCAGGGCCGTGTGCTGACCCGCACCGGCGGCGCGCCCACCCCGCCTTTCGACCGCAATGAAGGCTTTGCCACGCTGCAGCTGGGCGATCCCTCGGCCGGCTGGCGCACCTTTTCCCGCTGGGTCGACAGCGGCGGCGCGGGCGGTCGCAAGGTGATGGCGCTGCTGAGCCTGGCCGAGCGCGACGACCTCGCCGGTGACATCGCCGAGGAGGTGGTGTTCCCCGGCTTCTGGCTGCTGCCGCTGGTGGCGCTGGTGCTTGGCCTAGCGATCCGCAAGGGCCTGCGGCCGCTGTACGACCTGTCGCGCGATGTCGATGCGCTCGACATCCACCAGGCCGCGCCGCTGCGCAATCCGCATCCGCACCAGGAGTTCCAGGCGGTGGTGCAGTCGATCAACACGCTGGTGGGGCGGCACCACGCCGCGCTGGAGCGCGAGCGCCAGCTGGCCAGCGAACTGGCGCACGAGCTGCGCACGCCGCTGGCGTCGCTGGCGCTGCATGCCCGGTCGCTGCGGGAGCGCGCAGCCGGCGAGGCCCGGGAGCCGTCGTTGCTGCAGATCGAGCGCGACGCCCTGCGCGCCGGGCTGGTGCTGTCCCACCTGCTCACACTGGCGCGTGCCAGCCGCACCGAGATGGCCGAAACCGCGCTGCCGCTCGACCTGGATGCGCTGGCGCGCCAGGTGGTGGGCGACTATGCGCAGCCCGCGCTGGAGGGTGGGCACGAGCTGGCGCTGGTCAGCGGCACACCGTTCAGCCTGCAGGGCCATGCGGTGCTGCTGGAGCTGGCGCTGCGCAATCTGGTGGAGAACGCCCTCGACCACACGCCGCGCGGAACCACGGTCGAGATCCAGCTCGATGCGCAGGTGCGCTGGCTGCAGGTCTGCGACAACGGCGTGGCCGTGGCGGCGCAGGTGGCCAGCGGCTTGCGGACGGGCGAAGGAGACGAAGCGGGCGATGCCCCGCCAGGGATGGGCCTTGGGCTCGGCCTTGGGCACCGGGTGGTGGAGAAGATCGCCGCCATCCATGGCGCGCGCTTCAGCCGCGAGGCACCCGCCCCGGGCTGGACCGCTTACCGGCTCACGTTTGACGCTGCCGTGCCGTCCCCGCCGCCGGCCTGAAAAAAGAAAAGGGGTCCGGTGCTGAACACCAGACCCCTTGCTGCGGCCAACCATCCAGCGTGTTCATCACACGCCCGGCGGTTTCGCAGGCTTGAACGCGGTTGTCTGTGGGCCTTGGCGGGAGGCTAGTTGCTGGTGGCCGGCGCCGGAATCACCAGCAGCGGGCCTTCGGTCTTGGGGCCTTCGATGGTCACGACCGGCACGCCGGCGGGCACCACCACGGTTTCGGTCGTGGTCACCACGCCGCCGCCGGCCACACTGCCGCTGCGGCTGCCGTAGCCCACCACCCGGGACTGGCAGGCGACCTTGTCGACACCCGTCAGCACGTCGCAGCGTGCCAGCGCGTTGGCGCTGAAATTGCCCCCGTTGTTATCCAGCTTGCCGGCGCGCTTGTCGGCGGCGGCGTTGGTGGCTTCCTTCAGGCAGGTGGCGGTGTCCTGCTGCGTCATGCCGGTGGTACAGGCTACGCGCTCGCTGCTCGGGTTGCCCGACGCATCGATGCCGGTGGCGCCCGGCGCAGCCACCACGGCCGTCACCGCCGCCGCGAGCACGATGCCCAGTGTCGCCAGCGCGGTGCTGTTGCGGCGGGGCGCGGTGGGAATGGGCTTGTTCATGGATATCTCCTTCTGCATGGGATACCCCAGTCTAGGAACGACGCGGCGTTTCGCCTGCCAGCGGACGCCGCAGCCCGGCTGTCGCCGGCAGCCCGCCGCGCTGTAGGACGGCGCCTGCCTGCCCGCCTGGCCGGAGCGCTACAGCTTCCAGGTGCGCGGCAGCGGGGCCTGCAGGCCCCAGAAGTGGGCACGCCAGGCCTGCCACACCGGGCGCAGCACCGCCATGGCCGGCTCCACCATGGGCGCCAGCACGCGCACCACCACCACCTGCGGATTGGGGCTGGTGGCGCCGGCCGTGGTTTCCAGCGCATTTCCGGCAAGCACCTGGCGCGCGCAGTCGAGTGCCGCGTCGCGGCGGTTGCGTGCCAGCGGGCTGCCCGCCGCGAAGTACAGCGTGGCCATGCAGTGCTTGCCGGCCAGCCCCAGCGGGCTGTGCAGCAGCCGGGTGTCGCGGGCGCGCACATGGCCGCGCTCCAGCCACACGCCGGGCAGCTCGGTATGCAGCAGCAGGCTGCCATCGGCAAAGGGCTGGCCCGCGCCGGGCAGGCCGAGCGCGGTCACGTCCCAGCCCATGCATTCGGCGCCGGGAGCCAGCGCGAGTTCGAGCCGGTTCTCGGCAATGCAGCCGCTGTAGCACAGGGTTTCCAGCGGCAGCCATTCAAAACGCGCGCCGGCTGCGAGCTGCAGCCGGGTGTGCTGCAGCGCCGGCGCGCCTTCGGAGCGGTAGAAGCGGGTGGCTCCCGGGGTGGTGACGAGGCCATGGGCACCAGTGGCCACCTGCACCGTCAGCGCCAGCGTGTCGCCGCCCACCAGCCCGGCCGGCGGGTGTACCAGCACGTTGTGGCAGATGGCATCGCCCTCGGGGTACAGGCTGTGCAGCACCCGCAGCGGACCCTTGTGCAGGAAGCGCGCCACGCTGCGGCCGGCCTCGTGTGTGTAGTCGAGTGCGAGTTCGGCGTGCCAGGGCATGCGGCAAGTGTAGTGGCCGCCGCTGGCGCCACCCGCCTCAGAGCAGCTCGAAACGCACCCGGTCCTCCTGCCGCACATCGCGCCGCACGTCGGGCACCAGGTACTCGCCGCTCCATTCGCGGCGCACCCAGAAGCCCAGGCTGGGCGCGAACCACAGGCGCTCGCTGCGCACGTTGCCGCGGCGCCAGGTTTCGGGGTGGTCGAACCAGATCATCCGGTGCACCCGCAGCGCCAGGAAGCGCCCGGCGGGCACGTCGATGCGCTCCCAGCCCTCGCCGGTGACGCGGGTGTTCCAGCGCAGGCGG
Organism: Burkholderiaceae bacterium; assembly: GCA_036405035.1. GTDB lineage: Bacteria > Pseudomonadota > Gammaproteobacteria > Burkholderiales > Burkholderiaceae_C > PCRC01. Next base: position 545 of record DASWYJ010000202.1, on the reverse strand, counting down.
GCCGTGCTGTCGTCGCTGCGGCTGTAGGTGTTCACCAGCAGCGGGCTGCTGCCCAGGCTCCACTGCGGCGGCAGCAGGCGGTCGGGCTGTCCGAAGCGGTAGGGCAGGTCGAAGAACAGTTCTTCCTGCACGTGGTGCGGATCGGTCCACCGGCACAGGCCCGTGCGCGGCGGGCCGTCGACAGGTTCCACCACGCTGGCCGGCAACTCCACCGCGATGCGCCGCGCGCCGTCCGGCGTGGCCTCGGCCACGCGGTAGTGGGCCGTACCCACAGCGATGCCGTTGTACAGGTTGGTGGTGCGGTAACGCAGGTGCTGGCCGGGCCGCAGCGGCGTGACGGCCACCTGCACGGGTGCGGGTTCGAATACCGGCGCCGCAGCGCAGCCAGCCAGCCCGAGCAGGGTGGATGCGCCAGTGCACAGCAGGTGCCGTCGGTGGGGGTCGGGAAAGGCGCGCATGCCCGATTGGAAGCAGCCCTGCAGCGGATGGCAAGCGCCGGCCTGCCGGCCCCCGGCCGCAGCATGGTCTTGTGCCGCCCTGCGGCG
>DASWYJ010000201.1:0-2632 GCA_036405035.1 Burkholderiaceae bacterium | reverse complement strand
GCCGCGCCGCCGCCCGGCAGCGCCATCGCCGGTACGCTGGCGGGTTTCGATGCCTCGTGTTTCGACGGCATCTACGTGACCGGCGACATCACTTCCGAAGACATCGTGCGGCTGAATGAAAAGCGGGTCGGCGGCGACGAGAACACCGAAGACACCTCGCGGCTGGCATTGCCCAATGCGCAGGCCAGCACGCAGGGGGCCTGAGTGAGCGAGCATTCCCTGCCCCCCGGCCTGCACCGCGACACCCTGGCGGTGCGCGATGCCGTACCCAAGAGCCCCTACGGCGAGAACTCCGAGGCGCTGTACCTCACCAGCAGCTTCGTGCAGCCCGACGCCGCCACGGCCGCCCGCCGCTTTGCCGGCGAGGAAGACGGCTACATCTACTCGCGCTTCAGCAACCCCACGGTGGCCAGCATGGAGCAGCGGCTGGCCGCGCTCGAAGGCACCGAGGCCGCTATCGGCACCTCCAGCGGCATGGCGGCGATCCTGTTGCTGTGCATGGGCCTGCTGAAGGCGGGCGACCATGTGATCTGCTCCCAGAGCGTGTTTGGCTCCACCATCAAGCTCATCGGTGGCGAATTCGCCAAGTTTGGCGTGCAGAGCAGTTTTGTCTCGCAGACCGATGTGGGCGCGTGGCGCGCGGCGGTACAGCCCAACACCCGGCTGCTGTTTGCCGAAACCCCCACCAACCCGCTCACCGAGATCTGCGACATTGCCGCGCTGGCGCAGGTGGCGCACGATGCTGGCGCGCTGCTGGCGGTGGACAACTGCTTCTGCACTCCCGCGCTGCAGCAGCCGGCCGCGCTGGGTGCCGACCTCATCATCCATTCCGGCACCAAGTACCTGGATGGCCAGGGCCGGGTGGTGGCCGGTGCGATCTGCGGTTCCAAGGCGCTGATCGATGAGAAGTTCATCCCGGTGATGCGCAGCGCGGGCATGAGCCTGTCGGCCTTCAATGCCTGGGTGGTGCTGAAAGGCATGGAAACCCTGGCCATCCGCATGGAGGCGCAGTGCCGCCGCGCGCTCCAGGTGGCGCAGTGGCTGGAGCAGCACCCCCAGGTGGCGCGGGTGTACTACCCGGGCCTGGCCTCGCACCCGCAGCACGCGTTGGCGATGGCCCAGCAGTCGGGGCAGGGCGGTGCGGTGGTGTCGTTCGACGTGGTGGGCAGTGACCCGGTCACGGCGCGGCGCAACGCCTTCCATGTGATCGACAGCACCCGCGTGTGCTCCATCACCGCCAACCTCGGCGACACCAAGACCACCATCACCCACCCGGCCAGCACCTCGCATGGCCGCCTCACCGAGCCGCAGCGCCAGGCCGCCGGCATCCAGCAGGGGCTGGTGCGTGTGGCCGTGGGCCTGGAGGCCGTGACCGATCTGACAACCGACCTCGCCCGAGGCCTGGACACCCTTTGATGACCTCCCGCGTTCGCACCCGTTTCGCCCCGTCTCCCACCGGCTTCATCCACCTCGGCAACATCCGCTCGGCGCTGTACCCGTGGGCGTTTGCCCGCGCCACCGGCGGTGATTTCATCCTGCGCATCGAAGACACCGATGTGGAGCGCTCCACCCAGGCGGCGGTGGACGTCATCATCGAAGGCATGGCCTGGCTCGGCCTGCACCACGACGAGGGCCCCTTTTTCCAGATGCAGCGCATGGACCGCTACAAGCAGGTGCTGGCCGAGTTGCAGGCCGCAGGCCATGTGTACCCCTGCTACATGGCGATGGCGGAGCTTGATGCGCTGCGCGAACGCCAGATGGCCGCCAAGGAAAAGCCGCGCTACGACGGCACCTGGCGGCCGGAGCCCGGCAAGACATTGCCGGCTGTGCCCGAAGGCGTGAAGCCGGTGCTGCGGTTCCGCAACCCCATCGGCGGGGTGGTGGCGTGGGATGACAAGGTGAAGGGCCGCATCGAGATCCACAACGACGAACTCGATGACCTGGTCATTGCCCGGCCCGACGGAACCCCCACCTACAACTTCTGTGTGGTGGTTGACGACATCGACATGGCCATCACCCACGTGATCCGTGGCGACGACCATGTGAACAACACGCCGCGCCAGATCAACATTTTCCATGCGCTGGGCCAAACGCCACCCGTGTACGCCCACCTGCCCACCGTGCTGAACGAGCAAGGCGAAAAGATGAGCAAGCGCAACGGCGCCAAGGCCGTTACGCAATACGCCGTGGAAGGCTACCTGCCCAACGCCATGGTGAACTACCTGGCCCGTCTGGGCTGGAGCCATGGCGACGACGAAATCTTCAGCCGCGCGCAGTTTCTCGAATGGTTCAACCTCGACCACCTGGGCCGCAGCGCGGCGCAGTTCGACGAAGCCAAGCTGCGCTGGGTCAATGCCCAGCACATGAAAACCACGCCCGACGCCGAACTGGCGCCGCTGGTGCAGGCGCAGCTGCAGGCCCGTGGCATTGCCACCGATGCGCGGCTGGAAGCCATCTGCGCGCTGTTCAAGGACCGTTGCGACACCACCGTGGTGCTGGCCGATTGGGCCGCGGGTTTCTACACCGACGTCACGCCCCGCGCCGAAGAACTGGCCCAGCACGTGACCGACGCCGTGCGCCCGGCCATCGCCGCGCTGGCGGAGCAGCTGCAGGCCTGTGCCTGGGACAAGGC
>DASWYJ010000200.1:0-5286 GCA_036405035.1 Burkholderiaceae bacterium | reverse complement strand
GCCCGCCATGGCAAAGGTCAGGCAGGCGCGTGTGCCGGCCAGCGCCTGCCAGACGCCGGCATACACATCATCAGCCGGAAAAACCGCCACGCCATGGGGCGCCAGCGCCGTGATCACCGCGCCGTTCTCCCGCGCCACGGCTTCCACCGTGTGCATGAATTCCAGGTGCTCGCGCTGCGCGTTGTTGACCAGCGCCACCGTGGGGCGGGCGATCTGCGCGAGCTGCGCAATTTCGCCGGGGTGGTTCATGCCCAGCTCGACCACGCCCACCGCATGGCCGGCCCGCAGCCGCAGCAGCGTCAGCGGCAGGCCGATGTCGTTGTTGAAATTGCCCTCGGTGGCCAGCGTGGCGTCCGGCTTGAAGGTGCGCAGCACCGTGGCCAGCATCTGCGTGACCGTGGTCTTGCCGTTGCTGCCGGTCACCGCAATCAGCGGCAGCGTGAACTGGCTGCGCCAGCCGGCTGCCAGCTGGCCCAGTGCCCGCCGCGTGTCCGGCACCACGATGCCCGGCAGGCCGGCATCGGCCACGCCGCGCTCGGCCAGCACGGCAGCCGCGCCACGTGCCCGTGCTTCCGGCAGCAGGTCGTGGGCATCGAAGCGCTCACCGCGCAGCGCCACGAACAGGTCACCCGGCTGCAGGGTGCGGGTGTCGGTATGCACCCGCAGCACGGCCGTGCCGGCAGCGCCGGCCACGGTGGCATCCGGCAACCATGCCGCGGCCTGGGCCAGGCTGAACATCATGCGGCCCTCCCGGAGTCGCTGCGCCGTGCCAGCGCGGCTTCGGCGTGGGCGCGGTCGGAAAACGGATGGCGCACGCCCGCGATTTCCTGGTAGGTTTCATGCCCCTTGCCGGCCACCAGCACCACATCGGCGGCACCGGCCTGCAGCAGCGTGTCGGCAATCGCGCGGGCACGGTCCGGCTGCACCGTCACCCCATCGGGGGTGTGCAGCCCGCGCTGCATCTGCGCGAGGATGGCTTCGGCCGGTTCGCTGCGCGGATTGTCACTGGTCAAGACCAGCCGGTCGGCATGGTGCTGGGCCTGCGCGGCCATCAGCGGACGCTTGGTGGCGTCCCGGTCGCCACCGCAGCCAAAAACACACCACAGCCGGCCACCCCGTTGCGCCGCCAGCGGGCGCAGGGCCATGAGTGCCTGGGCCAGTGCGTCCGGGGTATGGGCATAGTCGATGGCCACCAGCGGGGCCGCGCTGCCACCCACACATTCCATCCGGCCCGGCACCGGCAGCAGGTCGCCGCAGGCGGCCACCGCATCCTCCAGCCGATGGCCCAGCGCACGCAGCACCGCCAGCGTGCACAGCAGGTTGGTGATGTTGTAGTCACCGATCACCCGCGTCTGCAGCACCACCGCCGGCCCCGCGCCCTCCTGCACCTGGCAGGACAGCCCCAGCGCCCCGTGGGACAGGTTGCGCGCGGTGATGCGGGCCGGCTGCTGCTGCGACACCGTCCAGACATCCACGGTGCTGCCGGCAAGCCGGGTCACCAGTTCCCGACCCTTCGGATCGTCCACATTGACCACGGCCGCCTGCAGGCCAGGCCAGCGGAACAATGCCGCCTTGGCCTCCCAGTAGGCGGCCATGCTGCCGTGGTAATCGAGATGGTCCTGGGTGAAATTGGTGAACACCGCCACCCGCACATGGCAGCCATCGAGACGGTGTTCGGCCAGCCCGATCGACGAGGCCTCGATGGCGCAGGCAGAAAATCCGCTGTCCACAAAATGGCGCAAGGCCTGCTGCAGCAGCACCGGGTCGGGGGTGGTCAGGCCATTCGACTCCACCGCTGGCGGCTGGCCAATGCCCAGCGTTCCCACGACTGCGCAGGGCGCCGGCGGATCCCGCCGCAGCGCCGACAACGCCTGCGCCAGCCACCATGCGGTGGAGGTTTTTCCGTTCGTGCCGGTAATGGCCAGCAGATCGAGCTGCCGGCTGGGCTCGCCGCAGTACAGCGCGGCAATCGGACCGGTGGCGGCCTTCAGCCCGCGGTAGGCGCGCACCCGCGCATCATCGAAACCGAAGGCTTCGCTGCCTTCCTGCTCGACCAGGCAGGCCGCCGCGCCCGCCGCCAGCGCGCCGGGCACGAAACGGCGTGCATCGTGGGCAGCGCCGGGCCAGGCGATCAGGCCGTCGCCCCGCCGCACCTTGCGGCTGTCGGTCTGGAGCTGCGCACTGACACAGCCGCGCAGCCAGTGTGCGGCCTGTTCGGGGGCATCCATCAGGGCGGGCCGGGCCATCAGAAGGACTCCTCTTCGGCAACCGCCACCACCTGGGGCTTGACCGCCATGTCTGGCTGCACGCCGAGCATGCGCAGAGTCTGCGCCACCGTTTCGCTGAATACGGGCGCAGCCACGTCGCCGCCAAAGTATTTGCCGTTGCTGGGCTCGTCGATCATCACGGCGACCACGATGCGGGGATGGTCGATCGGCGCCATGCCCACGAAGAAGCCACGGTACTTCTTGTCGGCGTAGCCCTTGCCTTCCTGCTTGTGCGCAGTGCCGGTCTTGCCACCCACCGAATACCCCATGGTCTGCGCCTTGGGAGCAGTCCCGCCGGGACCGGCGGCCATGTGCAGCATGTTGCGCACGGCCAGCGCGTTTTCGCGGGTGATGACACGCACCCCGGTGGCAGCCTGGCTGGTCTTCATCAGCGAGACCGGCATGAGTTCCCCGTCGCGGGCAAACATGGAATAGGCACGGGCCAGCTGGAACAGGCTGCCCGACAGGCCGTAGCCGTAGCTCATGGTGGCCTGTTCGATGGGTTTCCAGGTCTTGAAGGCGCGCAGGCGGCCACTGACCGCGCCGGGAAACGCCACCTGCGGTTTCTGGCCAAAACCCACCTGGGTGTACATGTCCCACATCTCGCGCGGCTGCATCTGCATGGCCAGCTTCACGGTACCGACGTTGCTCGATTTCTGGATCACCTCGTTGACCGTGAGCACGCCATGGGGATGGGCATCGCTGATGGTGGATTTGCCGATGGTGATGCGGCCGGGAGCGGTCTGGATCGGGGTCTGCGGTGTGACCAGGTGCTTCTCCAGCGCCAACGCGGCAATGAAGGGCTTCATGGTCGAACCGGGCTCGAAGGTGTCGGTCAATGCCCGGTTGCGCAGCTGCGCGCCGGTGAGGTTCTGCCGCTTGTCGGGTTTGTAGCTGGGGTAGTTCGCGAGCGCCAGTACTTCGCCGCTCGCCACATCGAGCACCACCACGCTGCCCGCCTTGGCCTTGTTCTCGAGCACGGTATCGCGCAGCTTCTGGTAGGCAAAGAACTGGATTTTGCTGTCGATGCTGAGCTGCAGGTCGCGGCCATCCACCGGCGGCACCTGGTTGCCCACATCCTCCACCACCCGGCCCAGCCGGTCCTTGATGACGCGGCGCGAACCGGGATGGCCGGCGAGGTCCTTGTCGAACGTCAGCTCCACGCCTTCCTGGCCGAGGTCTTCGACATTGGTGAAACCCACCACGTGGGCGGCGGCCTCGCCTTCGGGGTACTGGCGCTTGTATTCCTTGCGGGAGAAGATGCCGGAGATGCCCAGTGCGGCGATCTGCTGTGCCACCGGGTCCTCGATCTGGCGCTTCAGCCAGACGAAGGTCTTGTCCTCGTCCTTGAGCTTGCGGTTGAGTTCGGCCAGCGGCATGTCGAGCAGGCGGGCCAGCTGGCGCAGTTTGGCGGGATCGCGGTCCACGTCTTCCGGGCTGGCCCAGATGCTGGGCGCCGGCACGCTGGACGCGAGGATCAGGCCGTTGCGGTCGAGGATACGGCCGCGGCTGGCGGGCAGCTCCAGCGTGCGGGCAAACCGCACCTCGCCCTGCCGCTGGAAAAAGGCATTGCCGATGACCTGCACATAGGCGGCACGCCCCGCCAGCGCACAGAAACCGATGGCAATCCCCGCCACGATGAACTTGCTGCGCCAGACCGGTGTCTTGCTGGCCAGCAGCGGGCTGGAGGTATAGCGGATGCTGCGGGTGGTCATGGCGTCCCCACGCTGGCCGCTGCGCTGCTCCCCGCAGCGGTGGAAGACACCGTGGTGGGTGTGCTCACGTACTGGGTAATGGCCGGTGTGGCCGGCCGCATCTGCAGCTTCTGGCGCGCCAGCTGCTCCACCCGCAGCGGCGTGGCCTGGGCCCGCTTCTCGACCTGCAGTTTTTCGTTCTCCACTTCGAGCTTGCTCGCCTCGGCGCCCGCGCGCTCCAGCTCCACGAACAGCCGGCGCGATTCGTACTGGGTGCGCACCAGGTACAGCGCACTGGCCAGCACGCCGAGCAGCAGGACGACGTTCAACCGGGTCATGCCGCCGTCCTCTGCGCCACCCGCATGATGGCGCTGCGCGACCGTGGATTGCCAGCCACTTCGGCGGCCGAAGGTTTGATGCGGGCCAGGGCCTCGAGCTTCATGGGCCGGGGCACCGCAAACGGCGCGCGGCGGTCATACACCTCGCGCGCATGGCGGGCGATGAACTGCTTGACGATGCGGTCCTCGAGCGAATGGAAGCTGATCACCACCAAACGGCCTCCCGGTTGCAGCACATCGAGGCTGGCCTCTAGCGCCTGTTCGAGCTCTTCAAGCTCTGCGTTGATGAAAATCCGAAAAGCCTGAAATGTGCGCGTTGCAGGGTCCTGACCCGGCTCGCGGGTTTTGACCGCGCCAGCCACGATCTGGGCCAGTTCAAGGGTGCGGGCAGGGACGCCCCGTTCCTGTCGGCGAGCAACAAGCGCTTTTGCAATCGGAACAGCAAACCGTTCTTCCCCATAATCACGAATCACCTCGGCAATCTGGTCCTGCTCGGCGTAGGCCAGCCACTGCGCCACGCTCTCGCCGCGCGTGGGGTCCATGCGCATGTCGAGCGGACCGTCGTTGCGGAATGAAAAACCCCGTGCCGGATTGTCGATCTGCGGCGAACTCACCCCCAGATCGAACAGCACCCCGGCCACGCTGGCGTGCGCCAGTTCGCCCAGCTGGCGAAAGCCCGCGTGGCGAATGGAAAAACGGGTATCGGCAATGCGCGCCGCTTCGGCCAGCGCATCGGGATCCTTGTCGAAGGCGACCAGCCGGCCCTGTGGGCCCAGCCGCGCCAGAATCTGCCGCGAATGGCCGCCGCGCCCGAAGGTCGCGTCGACCCAGGTCGCGCCCGGCGTTTCGGCGGGAATATCCGGACTGCTGACAAGCGCTTCGACTGCTTCGTTCAACAGGACGGTGGTATGTGTCCATGGAGTGTCCACCGTCAGCCTTCAGAAGGAAAAATCCTTGAATGCCTCGGGCATGCCGCCCTGCAACGCC
>DASWYJ010000199.1:0-3160 GCA_036405035.1 Burkholderiaceae bacterium | reverse complement strand
GATTCAGTCTGGATCATTTCTATATTCCCAACTTGCACCGACCACACCCCCGAAGGATGCATGGACAGTCAGTCTTGGGCCCGTTGCACACACCGCAAACCACTTGCAGCGCGACATTTATGGGCAGATACATCGCCTTTTTCAAAGCGAAGCCAATGATTATTGCAAAGATCAGCCCGGCTGTCAACTATTCCGTTGTGGGTAATTGCTGATATTGCTGCGCCAGCGCCGCAAAGGCTGCCAGCGCCGGGTCGCTGCCGGTTTCTTCCGCCAGGATGGCCGCCACAGCCGGCGCTGCGGCACCGGCTGTGGCGGCATCGAGAAACAACAGGCGGCTGCGGCGGGCCAGCACATCCTCCACCGTGCGGGCGTATTCATGGCGGGCGGCGAAGCGCACCTGGGCTTCCGTCAGCTCCGGCGCCAGCACAAGGGCGGCCCCGGGCAGTGCCGCCAGCCCGTCTTGCTCGTCGCCATGGGGGCTGGGCGCGGGCATCGGCAGCGCCACCGGCGGCGCGCCCACCAACCGCAAGTCAGCGGTCACTCCCCCTGAACGCCTATCCAGAAGGCCGGCTTGCACGCAATGGGCGAGAACATCCTCGGCCATGGCCCGGAAAGTGGTCCATTTGCCGCCCGCCACCGTGACCAGCCCACCGGGGCCGCTGCGCACCGTGTGCTCGCGGCCAATACCCTGGGTGGGGGTGCTGCCCGATGCGTCGCCACCCGGGCGCACCAGCGGTCGCAACCCGACCCAGATACTCCGGACATCGGCCCGTTGCGGCGGGCGCCGCAGGCAGCGCCCGGCCTCCCGCAAGATGAAATCGACCTCACCGGCTGTCGCCAATGGCTCGCGTGGCGCATCGCTGCGAGGGGTGTCGGTTGTGCCCAGCAGGACTTTGCCCAGCCATGGAATGGCAAAAAGCACCCGCCCGTCCGCCGTGCGGGGCACCAGCAACGCCCGCCCACCGGGCAAGAAATCGCCGTCGACGACCAGGTGCACGCCCTGGCTGGGTGTTACCAGCGCCGCGGAAGGCGCTGCGCCGGATGGCTGGTCGAGCTGGCGCAGCGCATCCACCCAGACCCCGGTGGCATTGACCACGCAGCGGGCCTGCAGCGGGAAACGCTGGCCGGTCTCCCGGTCTTCGCACACCAGCCCGGCCACCCGGCCGCTGTCGTGCCGCAGGGCCACGGCTGCACAGTAGTTCACCAGCAACGCGCCTTCGCGGGCGGCGGTGCGGGCCAGCGCCAGCGCCAGCCGGGCGTCGTCGAACTGGCCATCCCAGTAGGCCACGCCACCGCGCAGGCCCGCGGCTGCCACACCGGGCAGGCTGGCCAGCGTCTGCGCACGGTTCAGCCCGCGTGATCCCGGCAGACCGGCGGCCCGGCCGGCCAGCGCGTCATAGGCCTTCAGGCCGAGGGCGTAGAACGGCTTTTCCCACCAGCGGTAGCAGGGCAGCACGAACTCCAATGGGTGCACCAGGTGCGGCGCCATGCGCAGCAGCGTGGCGCGCTCGTGCAGGGCCTCGCGCACCAGCGGCAGATGCCCCTGCGCGAGGTAGCGCACGCCGCCATGCACCAGCTTGGTCGAGCGCGACGAGGTGCCGTGGGCGAAGTCATGCGACTCCACCAGCACCACCGAAAACCCCCGGGCCGCCGCATCCAGCGCCACCCCGAGGCCGGTGGCACCGCCGCCCACCACTGCCAGGTCATACTGCCGGGGCTGCGCCAGCCGCGCCAGCAGATCGGCGCGGCGGGTGGGGAGCGGCGGCGGGCTGGACATGTCAGCCGCCGGTCTGTGCCCAGCCGCGCGCCCGTTCCACCGCCTGGCGCCAGCGGGCCAGCTTGGCCTGGCGGGCGGCGCCGTCGATCTGCGGGGTAAAACAACGCACCGGCGCAGCGCCCGGCGCGGCCGCCATGGCCTCCATCTCGGCCGCATCCGCCCACAAGCCCACGCCCAGACCCGCCAGCCGGGCCGCACCGAGCGCGGTGGTTTCGGTCACGCCGGGGCGCAGCACCGGCACCCCGAGGAAATCGGCCTGCATCTGCATCAGCAGGTCATTGCGGCTGGCGCCGCCGTCGACCCGCAGGCTGGTGAGCGGCAAACCGGCATCGCGCGCCATGGCATCGAACACGTCGGCCGACTGCAGCGCAATCGCCTCCAGCGCCGCCCGGGCGATGTGGGCCCGGGTGGTGCCGCGCGTCAGCCCGACCAGCGTGCCGCGCGCGTCGCCATCCCAATAGGGTGTGCCCAGGCCGGTGAAGGCCGGCACCAGCCAGGCATCGCCGGTGTCGGGCACGCTGGCGGCCAGCGCCTCCACCGCCCCGGCCGACGGCAGCAGACCCAGCCCGTCGCGCAGCCACTGGATGGTGGCGCCGCCCATGAACACACTGCCCTCCAGACAATAGGCGGTGCGCGGCTGCGCCCGGCCCGGCGGACCCTGCCAGCCCACCGTGGTGAGCAACTGGTGCTGGCTGCGCACCGGCTGTGCGCCGGTGTTCATCAGCATGAAGCAGCCGGTGCCGTAGGTGTTCTTGGCCATGCCGGGTGCAAAACAGCCCTGGCCAAAAGTGGCGGCCTGCTGGTCGCCGGCCAGCCCCGCCAGCGGGATGGCTGTGCCCAGCCATTGCGGATCGGCATGGCCCAGCACACCGCTGGACGGAACGACCTGCGGCAGCACCGCGCGGGGCACACCAAACAGCGTGAGCAGGTCGTCGTCCCAGTCGAGGGTGTGGATATTGAACAGCAGCGTGCGCGAGGCGTTGCTGGCGTCGGTCACATGCTGGCCGCCGCGCGGGCCGCCGGTGAGGTTCCAGACCAGCCAGCTGTCGATGGTGCCGAAGGCCAGCGCGCCCCGCTGCGCCCGGTCCCGGGCGCCGGGCACCTGGTCGAGCAGCCACTGCAGCTTGGTCGCGGAGAAATAGGCGTCGGGCACCAACCCGGTTTTCTGCTGGATGGCGGCAGCATGGCCGGCCGCACGCAGGCGGTCGCAGGCCGGCGTGGTGCGGCGGTCCTGCCAGACGATGGCCGGCGCAAGCGGTTCGCCGGTGGTGCGGTCCCAGAGCACCGTGGTTTCGCGCTGGTTGGTGATGCCGATTGCTTTAATATTGATAGCAACATCACCAGCAATACCGCTGGCCAGCGGCACATTTTGCATGCATTCCC
>DASWYJ010000198.1:0-15288 GCA_036405035.1 Burkholderiaceae bacterium | reverse complement strand
GCCGCCACCGGCAGCGCGTCGGCGATCTGCGGGGCCTGCAGCGCCGGGAAACCGGTGCCCTTGGGGAAATGGTCGAGCAGGAAACGCCGCCAGTGGAACTGGTAGGGCGAATCGATGGCGCCGGCCCGCTGCAGCAGCGCCAGCGGTGCGGTCTGCGTGGCGCGGGAGGCTTCGACCACCGCCTTGTATTCAGCGGCGTTCTTGTCGGGCCGGAACAGGATCTTATAGAGCTGCTCGCGGATCGGCGCCGGGCAGCTGCCGGCGGCCAGCTCGCCGGCCCAGGCCGCGATCTGCGCCTGCACCTGCTTCTTTTTCTCGATGGCCAGCAGCGCCTGCTGCACGATCTCGGCCGGCGCCTTGCGGAAACGGCCCTTGCCGGCGCGGCGGAAATAGTGTGGTGCGTCGAACAGCCGCAGCAGCGCGGCCACCTGCTGCGCCAGCCCGGCGCTGGCGCTGAAATAGTCGCGCGCGAGGTCGGCGAAGCCGAATTCCTCTTCCGGCGCGAACTCCCAGGCCAGATCCAGCTCGATCTCCTCGCTCAGCCGGCGGGCTTCGGCCAGCAGCTCGGCGGGCGCCGGCTTCTCGAAGCGGACCAGCAGATTGGCGGCCTTGACCTTGACCCGTTTTCCCGAGTCCAGCTCGACCTGCGCCGAGGCCTCGGCCTCCGACAGAATGCGCCCGGCGAGGTATTTCCCGGCTTCCTCGAACAATACAAACATGGCCGGCATTGTCCCATGCGGACCCGGCACGGCGGGGCAGGGCTTGCTGCCATTCAAGAAATGAATTACAGTTCATTCATAAGTGAATCAGTATTCATTTCTTGATGGTCTACCGTAAAACCAGCGACGTCGAGGCCCGCATGGCCGACAACCGTGTCCGTATCCTGGCGGCAGCGCGCGCCCTTGTCGGTGAAGGCGGCTGGCCCGAAGCGCAGGTGGGCCACGTGGCCGCCGCCGCCGGGCTGGCCACCGGCACTGTCTACCGCTACTTCCCGTCCAAGGCCGACCTGTTCGTCGAGGTGCTGTCGACCGTGTCGCAGCGTGAGGTCGATGTGATGCATGCCATTGCCAGCGGGACCGAACCGCCGCGCCAGCGCCTGCACGGGGCCGTCACGGTTTTCGTCAAGCGCGCAATGCGCAACCGGCGGCTGGCCTACGCCCTCATCGCCGAGCCCTGCGACCCGGAGATCGACCAGGCCCGGCTGACCTACCGCCATGCCATCAGCGAGCAGATCGTGCGCATCGTGCGCGACGGCCAGGCGGTGGCCGATTTCCGGCTCGACCTGAACCCCGCCATCGCCGCCACGGTGATCGTCGGCGGTTTCATGGAGGGCCTGATCGGCCCGCTGTCGCCGCTGAACGGCGACTTTGGCGCCGCTGGCCGACCCGACGTTGCCGCCGTCCGCGAACTGGCGGGCCACATTGCCGACATCTGCTGCGCCGCAGTGGCCATCTCCGGCGCCCCTGTGGTGCGGCTGGCCCATACCCGCTGAACCACCCCCTCAGGAGAACCCGATGAACGCACCCCTTACCGCCGACCAGCTGCGCCCCGCCACCGCGCCGGCCCACCACGGCACCCACACGGTCCACAACCAGGCCGCGCCGGGCAGCGGATTCAATGCCTTCGAGGGCGATGCGGTGCTGGCTGCGGCCGTCCACCGCGAAGCGCCCTGGGCGGCCGCGCGCTGCGCCGAACTCGGCCGCCTGGCCGGCGATGCCGAGGTGCAGGAGCTCGCACGGCTGGCCAACCGGCACCTGCCGGAACTCAAGACCCACGACCGCTTTGGCCACCGCATCGACTGGGTCGAATTCCACCCGGCCTGGCACGCGCTGATGGGGCTGGCCTGGCGCCATGAAGTGCATTCACTGGCCTGGAACGCCACCGGCCCGAACGGCCATTTCGCCCGCGCCGCGCTGTCCTACCTGTGGAACCAGGTCGAACACGGCACCGGCTGCCCGACCGGCATGGCCTATGCGTCGTACGCCGGCTTCGGCGCCGAGCCGGCGCTGAAGATCTGGGCCGACAAGGTGCGCGGCACGGAGTACGAATTCAGCCGCCGCGAGGTGGCCGACAAGCCGGCGGTGGTGGTTGGTTACGCCATGACCGAAAAACAGGGGGGCTCCGACCTGCGCGAGACCCAGACCACCGCGGTGTTTTCCCATGCGGCCGACTACCACGGCGCCACGGCGCAGTGGTACGAACTGACCGGGCACAAGTGGTTCTGCTCGGTGCCGCAATCCGACGGTTTTTTCACGCTGGCCAAGGTGGCCGGTGGCATCACCTGCTTCTTCCTGCCCCGCACGCTGCCCAACGGCGACTACAACCGCTTCCTTATCCAGCGGCTCAAGGACAAGTGCGGCAATCAATCAAACGCCTCCAGCGAGATCGAGTACAGCGGCACGCTGGCGATCCGTGTGGGCGCCGAGGGGGCGGGCATCCGCGAGATCCTGTCGCACGCGCACCTCACGCGGCTCGATTTCGCGGTCGGCTCGGCCGGCCTGATGCGCCAGGCGTTGACGCTGGCGCTCAACCACACCGGCAGCCGCGCCGGTTTTGGCCGCCCGCTGTCGCGCCAGCCCATGATGGCCAATGTGCTGGCCGACATGGCGGTCGAAGTGGAAGCCGCCACCCTGCTGGCGCTGCGCGTGGCCCGCGCCACCGACGCGCTGGGCCAGGATGCCCAGCAGACCGCCTTTGCGCGGGTGGCCACGCCGATGGCCAAGTATTTCAACTGCTCGCGCGCACCGTCGATCGCCTACGAGGCGCTGCAATGCCATGGCGGCAATGGCTTCATCGAGGAGAACCCGATGGCGCGCCTGTACCGCGAAGCACCGCTCAACAGCGTCTGGGAAGGCGCGGCCAACATGATGTGCATGGATGTGCGCCGCGCGCTGGGCCGCAACCCGGAATGCCGCGATGCGTTGTTCGCCGAACTGGCGGCGGTGCGCGGCCAGCACCCGCTGTTCGATGCCCATGTGGCGCGGCTGCCCGCCCTGCTCGACGCGCTGGCCGGTGATGAATACTTCGCCCGACCGGCCACCGAGGCGCTGGCGCGGGCGGTGCAGGGTGCCGAGTTGCTGCGGCATGCACCGGACGGGGTGGTCGACCTGTTCATGGCCACCCGGCTTGGCGGAGCGCCCGGCGCCTGGGGCAGCCTCTATGGTTCGATGGGTGCGGGCACCTCCCAGGCGCAGGCCGACGCCATCGTCGAGCGGGCGCGGGTCGCACGCTGAGCGCCGCGCCGCCGGTGGCTACGCCAGCCGCAGAAAATCGAAAACGGCGTCGATGTGGGCGTCGAAATCGCTGAGCGCGTGGTCACCGCCCTCCACCAGCCGCAGCGTGCTGCCGGGGTAGCGGGCCACCATGTCGCGCCAGTCGAGCAGTTCGTCGCCTTTTTCAATCACGGCCATCAGCCGGCCGGGGTGGGTCAAGGCACCAGTTTCCAGTGCGCGCAGTTCGTCGATGTAGTCGGCGCGGAAGAAAAAGCGGTCTTCGGGCGCATGCCAGCTGCTGTGCTCGCCGATGTAGCGGGCCAGGTCGCGCGCCGGGAAAACGGCCGGGTTGAGCACCACCGCACGGCAGCCGGTGTGTTCGGCCACCGCCGTGGCATAGAACCCGCCCAGCGACGAGCCCACCACCGCCATCGTGTCGCGCGGCCAGTGCCGGGTGCCGCTGCACAGCAACTCCCAGGCGTCGGCCGGTGAGGGCGGCAGCTGCGGACACCACCAGTGCACCGCCGGGTGCTGTGCTTGGACCCGGGCCGCCACCTGCCGGGCCTTGGCCGATTGCGGCGAGGAGCGGAAGCCGTGCAGGTACAGCAGGTGGGTGGCCGGGGGGAATGCAGGCATGGCCCATGATAGTCAGCCCCGGGCGCGGGATAATCCGCCGATGGCCGCAGTTTTTGACAAACCCCCGCTCTGGCAACGCCTGGCGCCGCTGTTCCGTGGCTTCGACGGCCCGCTGGCCTTCGCGGTGATCCTGCTGGCCTGCGCCGGTTTGACCACCATGTATTCCTCGGGCTACGACCACGGCAGCCGTTTCCTCGACCATGGCCGCAACATGCTGATCGCCGCCGCCATCATGTTCGTGGTGGCGCAGGTGCCGCCGCAGCGGCTGATGCAGTTTGCCGTGCCGCTGTACACGGTGGGGGTGGCGCTGCTGATCGCGGTGGCGATTTTCGGCATCACCAAGAAGGGCGCGAAGCGCTGGCTCTACCTCGGCATCACCATCCAGCCCAGTGAAATCCTGAAGATTGCGATGCCGCTGATGCTGGCCTGGTGGTTCCAGAAGCGGGAGGGGCAGCTGCGCCCGCTCGATTTCGTGGTGGCCAGCCTGCTGCTGCTGGTGCCGGTGGCGCTGATCATGAAGCAGCCCGATCTGGGCACCTCGCTGCTGGTGCTGGCGGCGGGTCTGTCGGTGATCTTTTTTGCCGGGCTCAGCTGGAAGCTGATCCTGCCGCCAGTGGTGCTGGCGCTGGTCGGCGGGGTGCTGCTGGTGGTTTTCGAGCCCGGCCTGTGCGCCGACGGCGTGCGCTGGCCGGTGCTGCATGACTACCAGCAGCAGCGCATCTGCACGCTGCTCGATCCCACCCGCGATCCACTGGGCAAGGGCTTCCACATCATCCAGGGCATGATCGCCATCGGCTCCGGCGGCATCACCGGCAAGGGTTTCATGCAGGGCACGCAGACCCACCTGGAGTTCATTCCCGAGCGCACCACCGATTTCATCTTTGCCGCCTACTCCGAGGAGTTCGGCCTGGTTGGCAACCTGCTGCTCATGGCGGCCTTCATTTTCCTGGTGCTGCGGGGGCTGATCATTGCGATGGACGCTCCCACGCTGTTTGCCCGGCTGCTGGGCGGCGCCATCACCATGATTTTCTTCACCTACGCCTTTGTCAACATGGGCATGGTCAGTGGCATCCTGCCGGTGGTGGGCGTGCCGCTGCCCTTCATCAGCTATGGCGGCACGGCCATGGTGACCCTGGGCATGGGGATCGGCATCCTGATGTCGATTGCCAAGTCGCGCCAGTTGCTGCAATCGTGACCGGAACCGGGCCTGCAGCAGGTTTCATGGTCATTTCACCTTCTGGCCATCGTGAATGCTGGTGATATTGCTACTAAATTAGTAGTGAAAAGCGCCGTTTTCCGGCCGGATCTGCAATAGCAGAGCAAGCGGCAAGGACGAAGCCCCGGCGCCGGTACCGGCGGGGGTGAATGCCTACAATCCGTGCATGACCCAACGCACTGCCTCCCTCTCGTCCACAGCCGTTCCCCGCAGCCAATCGACCAGCGAGCGGCTGGCCGTGGCCCAGAGCCTGCTGCTGACGCCGTTCGGGCTGGACGATACGCATCTGGCGAAGGCATTGGCCGAGATCAAGGCGCACCGGGTGGACGACGCCGACCTGTATTTCCAGTACACCCGCAGCGAGGGCTGGAGCCTGGAAGAGGGCATCGTCAAGACCGGCAGCTTCAGCATCGACCAGGGCGTGGGCGTGCGGGCGGTCAGCGGCGAGAAAACCGCCTTCGCCTATTCCGACGATATTTCCGAGGCCTCGCTGCTCGACGCGGCGCGCACCGTGCGCAGCATTGGCGCGGGGGTGGGCACCGGGCGGGTCAAGGTCGCCAGCAACCGGATTGCCCGGAGCCGCTCGCTGTACGGCGGGCTGGACCCGATCGCCACGCTCGACAGCACCGCCAAGGTGGCGCTGCTCGGCAAGGTGGAAACCCTGGCCCGCGCCAAGGACCCCCGGGTGGCCCAGGTCATGGCCGGCCTGGCCGGTGAATACGACGTGGTGATGGTCGCACGGGCCGACGGCACGCTGGCCGCCGACGTGCGGCCGCTGGTGCGCCTGTCGGTCACGGTGATCGCCGAGCAGAACGGCCGGCGGGAAGTGGGCTCTTCGGGCGGCGGCGGGCGTTTTGGCCTGGCCTATTTCGACGACGCCCGCATCGGCCGCTATGTGGACGAAGCGGTGGCTGCCGCGCTGACCAATCTCGAGTCCCGCCCCGCCCCTGCCGGCGAAATGACCGTGGTGCTGGGCCCCGGCTGGCCGGGCATCCTGCTGCACGAGGCCATCGGCCATGGCCTGGAAGGTGATTTCAACCGCAAGGGCAGCAGCGCGTTCAGCGGCCGGGTCGGCCAGCGCGTGGCCGCCAAGGGCGTGACCGTGCTCGACGATGGCACCATTGCCGACCGGCGCGGCTCGCTCAACGTGGACGATGAGGGCAACACCAGCCAGCGCAACGTGCTGATCGAGGACGGCATCCTCAAGGGCTACATCCAGGACGCGCTGAACGCCCGCCTGATGGGCGTCAAGCCCACCGGCAATGGCCGCCGCGAAAGCTACGCCCACATTCCCATGCCGCGCATGACCAACACCTACATGCTGGGCGGTGACAAGGACCCGGGCGAGATCGTCGCCAGCATCAAGAAGGGCCTGTACGCCACCAACTTCGGCGGCGGCCAGGTCGACATCACCAGCGGCAAGTTCGTCTTCTCGGCCAGCGAAGCCTACTGGGTGGAAAACGGCAAGATCCTCTACCCGGTCAAGGGCGCGACCATCATCGGCAACGGCCCTGAATCGCTGAAGAAGGTGAGCATGATCGGCAACGACATGGCGCTGGACAGCGGCGTGGGCACCTGCGGCAAGGAAGGCCAGAGCGTGCCGGTCGGTGTGGGCCAGCCCACGCTGCGGATCGACGGCCTGACGGTGGGCGGAACGGCGTAGCGGACAGGTTTTGCCCTGCCTGTGCTACATTTGAACCTTATGCAACGCGCCGCCTACCATTTTTACTTTACGTTCCCGGTCCCCGGCGGACGAGAGGTGCGCGCGTAAGTCACCAGATTCTCGAACAAACCGCCGGCCTGCAAGCCCGGCGGTTTTTTTATGCCTGTTTTACGTGGATTGAAGAAGGAGCAACCGATGAGTGCCAAAGCCAATGTGCCCACCAGCGATGCCTGGTATGCGAGCGTCGACAAGACCAGCCTGACCGACGACGAACGCATCGAGGACATCAACGTGTTGCCACCACCCGAGCATTTGATCCGCTTCTTCCCGATCCGCAACACGCCGGTCGAGACGCTGATCACGCAGACCCGCAAGACCATCCACAACATCATGGCCGGCGACGATGACCGCCTGCTGGTGGTGATTGGCCCCTGTTCCATCCACGATCCCAAGGCCGCGATGGAATACGCCGCCCGCCTGCGCGAGCAGCGCGAGAAGTACGCCGACACGCTGGAAATCGTGATGCGCGTCTACTTCGAGAAGCCGCGCACCACCGTGGGCTGGAAGGGCCTGATCAACGACCCTTACCTCGACGAGAGCTACCGTATTGACGAGGGCCTGCGCATTGCCCGCCAGCTGCTGATCGATATCAACCGCCTGGGCCTGCCTGCCGGCAGCGAGTTCCTCGACGTGATATCGCCGCAGTACATCGGCGACCTGATCGCCTGGGGGGCCATCGGCGCCCGCACCACCGAAAGCCAGATCCACCGCGAGCTGGCCTCCGGCCTGAGCGCGCCGATCGGCTTCAAGAACGGCACCGACGGCAACATCAAGATCGCCACCGACGCCATCCAGTCGGCCTCGCGCCCGCACCATTTCCTGTCGGTGCACAAGAATGGCCAGGTCGCCATCGTGCAGACCCGCGGCAACCAGGACTGCCACGTCATCCTGCGCGGCGGCAAGGGCCCGAACTACGACGCCGCCAGCGTGGCTGCTGCCTGCAAGGACCTGGAAGCCGCCAAGCTGCCGGCCAGCCTGATGGTGGACTTCAGCCACGCCAACAGCAGCAAGCAGCACGAGAAGCAACTGGAAGTGGCGCGCGACATCGCCGGCCAGATCGCCGGCGGCTCGCGCAGTGTGTTTGGTGTGATGGTGGAAAGCCACCTGAACGGTGGCGCGCAGAAATTCACGCCCGGCAAGGACGATGTGAGCAAACTGGCCTATGGTCAGAGCATCACCGACGCCTGCCTGAACTGGGACGACTCGCTGCAGTCGCTGGACATCCTGTCCAACGCGGTCAAGGCGCGCCGCGGCTGAACGAAGCCCCCGGCGACGGGGGCTGCGCTGACCGAGAGCCGGCTCAGGCCGTTGCAGTGGTGCTGGCCAGCGCGGCCAGCAGCTTGGCGTGCACGCCGCCAAAGCTGCCATTGCTCATGCACAGCACATGGTCGCCGGGCCGAGCGGCGGCCACCACCTGGGCCACCAGCACATCTACGCTGTCGGCCACCCGGGCCCGCGCACCCATGGGCGCCAGCGCGGCCCGCACATCCCAGTCCAGCCCACCGGCATGGCAAAAGGCCAGGTCCGCCTGGTCCAGGCTGCCGGGCAGCTGCGCCGCCATGGTGCCCAGCTTCATGGTGTTGCTGCGCGGCTCGAACACCGCCAGGATGCGGGCCGGTCCCACCTGCCGGCGCAGACCGTCCACCGTGGTGGCAATGGCGGTGGGATGGTGGGCAAAGTCGTCGTACACCGTCACGCCGCCGGCGCTGCCCAGCCGCTCCAGCCGCCGCCGCACGTTCTGAAAACCGGCCAGCGCCTGGGCGGCCGCCTCAGGCGCCACGCCCACATGGGTGGCGGCGGCGATGGCGGCCAGCGCGTTCAGCTGGTTGTGCACGCCGGCCACGGCCCAGCGCACCCGCGCCACCGGCTGGCCTTGGTGTTGCACCAAAAAATCGTCCGGCGGGCCTTCGGCCTGCCAGTCGCCGCCAGGGCCGAAGCCGGCCCGTGGGCTCCAGCAGCCCTGGGCCAGCACCCGCTGCAGGCTGGTTTCGCCGGCGTTGAATACCACCTGGCCCTGCGATGGCACGGTGCGCACCAGGTGGTGGAACTGCCGCTCGATGGCCGCCAGGTTGTCAAAAATGTCGGCGTGGTCGAATTCGAGGTTGTTCAGGATGGCGGTGCGCGGTCGGTAGTGAACGAACTTGCTGCGCTTGTCGAAGAAGGCGGTGTCGTATTCGTCTGCTTCGATGACAAAGCAGGTCGAAGCAGGTCGCCCCGCCGCCGGGCCGCCCCAAGGCGGGGCAGCCCCCTCGGGGGGCAGCGAGGACACGCCAGTGCCGAGCGTGGGGGCTCCCAGTCTGGCTGACACGCCAAAATTCAGTGGCACACCACCGACCAGAAACCCAGGTTGCAGGCCGGCGGATTCCAGAATCCAGGCCAGCATGGAGGTGGTGGTGGTCTTGCCATGGGTGCCGGCCACGGCCAGCACATGGCGGCTCTGCAGCACATGCTCGGCCAGCCATTGCGGACCGCTGGTGTAGGGCAGGCCGGCGTTGAGGATGGCTTCCATCAGCGGAAACTTCGGTTGGCCATTTGCCAGGTGGGTGCGGCTCACCACGTTGCCGACCACAAAAACATCGGGCTTCAGCGCCAGCTGGTCGGCGCCAAAGCCTTCGATCAGTTCGATGCCCAGGGCGCGCAACTGGTCGCTCATCGGTGGGTAGACGCCGGCGTCGCAGCCGGTGACGCGGTGGCCGGCTTCGCGCGCCAGGGCGGCCACACCCCCCATGAAAGTGCCGCAAATCCCCAGAATATGAATGTGCATGCAGTGATTTTAGAGGGGTTGGGGGTCCTTTCTGCCCGTGGCCAGCACCGGATGGCACTGTTTTGCTATTGAAACAGGAGCGTCATGGGGGTCCGGTGAAATCCCCTGCGCAAGCCCCTGGGGGCCGGCTGCAATGCTGGCGTGCTGTTGCAGAATGGCGGCCCATGGAGAGCCTGAAATCGGAAGTCGCGGCTGCGGCCGCCCGCGTGGTGGTGGAGGAGGGGCTGGAGTACGGCCCGGCGAAGCGGCGCGCGCTGAAGCTGCTGGATTTGCCCGCGCGCACGGCGCTGCCCGACAACGACGCCGTGGAAGACGCGGTGCGCGAGTATCTGGCGCTGTTTTGCGCCGACACCCAGCCCGCGGAGTTGCTGGCCTTGCGCGAACTGGCCTTGGTGTGGATGGAGCGGCTCGCTCTGTTCCGGCCCCACCTGGGTGGTGCGGTGTGGCGGGGCACTGCGACCCGCCTGTCGGATCTCTATCTGCACCTGTTCTGCGACGATGCCAAGGAGGTGGCCATGGCCTTGATCGACAACCGCATGGACTATGACGTCACCACCGCCACGGGTTTGCGGGGCGATGCGGTGGAGGGCTTGAGCCTGTCGGTGCCATGCCGGGCTTTGGGGGAATCCGTTGGCCTGCACCTGATCGTCAATGGCTATGATGCGTTGCGCGGCGCTCTCCAGCCCGATGCCCGTGGCCGCAGCCTGCGGGGTGATCTGGCTGCGCTGCAGGGTCTTCTTGCGAAAACCACCCGATGACAACCGATACACCTTCCCCGCTTTCGCCTGCCGGTAAACGGCGCCGCCACCTGCTGTGGGGCACCGCCGCTACGGCCGCTGCCGCCGGTACGGGCCTGGCATGGTGGCAAACCACCGGCCGGGCGCCTGCTGCGGCGGCCGGGCCTGAGGCCCTGCTCTGGAGCCAGCAGTTCGAAACCCCGGGTGGCCAGCCACTGGCACTGCAATCCCTGCGGGGGAAACCGCTGCTGGTGAATTTCTGGGCTACCTGGTGCCCGCCCTGTATTGAAGAATTGCCATTACTTAACGCTTTTTACCGGGAAAACACGGCAAAAGGATTCCAGGTGCTGGGCCTGGCCATCGACCAGCCCAGTGCGGTGCGCAATTTCCTGCACAAGACGCCGCTGGATTTCCCGGTCGCGCTGGCGGGCTTTGGTGGCACGGAGTTGGGCAAGGCGCTTGGCAACATCACCGGGGCATTGCCATTCACCGTGGTGCTGGGCGCGCAGGGCACGGTGCTGCACCGCAAAATGGGCAAGGTCACCCCCGACGAACTGGCGCAGTGGCGGCAACTCACCTGATGCCGGCCTGCCGGTGAGGGGGTGTGCGAGCCCAGTACAATGCGCCCGGCAGCATGCGGCCATGCAGCGGCTTTCACTGCCCGCGCGCCCCGCAACCGGGCGTCTGCACGCCCCGCAGGCTCCCAGATACAAGAACTAAATTTCGCATACTTCATGAAAAATGAAGCGAAATTATCGACAATAATGGCGAGTTAACGCCAAATGGTTGGATTGCTGAGGAGTGAGCTGTATGGATCTGCGCAAGTTGAAGACCCTGATTGACCTGGTCTCGGAATCGAATGTGTCGGAGCTGGAGATCACCGAAGCCGAGGGCAAGGTGCGCATTGTCAAGGGCGGTTACGGTGCACCGGTCGCCTATCCGGTGATGCAGGGCCAGCCGGCGCCCGTGGCCAATGTGGCTGCTCCGGCCGTGGCCGCCGCCCCGACCGAGGCCGCGCCCGCACCGGTGGTGCCGGCCGGGCATGTCGTCAAGTCGCCGATGGTGGGTACTTTCTACCGCTCGGCCAGCCCCGGCGCCAAGCCCTTTGTCGAGATTGGCAGTGCCATCAAGGAAGGCGAGACCATCTGCATCATCGAGGCGATGAAGATCCTCAATGAAATCGAGGCCGACAAGACGGGCACTGTGGTGCAGATCCTGACCGACAACGGCGAGGCGGTCGAATACGGCCAGCCGCTGTTCGTGATCGAGTGACGGCCGGCGTGTCGTTGGCCTGTTCCCTGTTTGTCCGGGCGCCGGGCTTGTCTGCCTGCGCTGGCCTGGGCCGCGAGTAAACCATGTTCAAAAAGATACTGATCGCAAACCGCGGCGAGATCGCCTTGCGGATCCAGCGTGCCTGCCGTGAACTGGGGGTTCAGGCGGTGATGGTGTATTCCGAAGCCGATCGCGAGGCCAAGTACATCAAGCTGGCCGACGAGGCGGTCTGCATCGGCCCGGCGCCGTCATTGCAGAGCTACCTCAACATGCCCGCCATCATTTCGGCTGCCGAAGTGACCGATGCCGAGGCCATCCATCCGGGCTACGGGTTCCTCAGCGAGAACGCCGACTTTGCCGAGCGGGTGGAGAAAAGCGGCTTCCAGTTCATCGGCCCCACGCCCGAATCGATACGCATCATGGGCGACAAGGTGTCGGCCAAGCAGGCGATGATCAAGGCGGGTGTGCCCTGTGTGCCGGGTTCGGAAGGGGAGTTGCCCGACGATCCGGTACAGATCCGGCGCATTGCCAAGGCTGTTGGCTACCCGGTCATCATCAAGGCTGCCGGCGGTGGCGGCGGGCGTGGCATGCGGGTGGTACATACCGAGGCTGCGCTGATCCACGCCGTACAGACGACCAAGGCCGAAGCGGGTGCGGCATTCAACAATCCGGCGGTGTACATGGAGAAGTTTCTCCAGAATCCGCGCCACATCGAGATCCAGATTCTGGCCGACCAGCACCGCAATGCGGTCTGGCTGGGTGAACGGGACTGCTCCATGCAGCGCCGGCACCAGAAGGTCATCGAGGAAGCGCCGGCTCCCGGCATTCCGCGCAAGCTGATCGAGCGCATCGGCGAGCGCTGCGTGGCGGCTTGCAAGAAGATCGGCTATCGCGGTGCAGGCACCTTCGAGTTCCTGTACGAAAACGGCGAGTTCTACTTCATTGAAATGAACACCCGGGTGCAGGTGGAGCATCCGGTGACCGAACTCGTGACGGGCATCGATATCGTGACCACGCAGATCATGGTGGCGGCTGGCGAAAAACTGCCCTTCACCCAGCGCCAGATCGAGATTCGCGGGCATGCGATCGAGTGCCGGGTCAACGCCGAAGATCCGTACAAGTTCACGCCATCGCCCGGCCGCATTACGACATGGCATCCACCGGGAGGCCCGGGTGTGCGGGTGGATTCACATGCGTACACCAACTATTTTGTCCCCCCGAACTACGACTCGATGATCGGCAAGATCATTGTCCATGGCGATACCCGTGAACAGGCGCTGGCACGCATGCGCACCGCACTGGCCGAAACAGTGATCGAGGGCATCAAAACCAATATTCCGCTGCACCGCGAACTGATGGTGGACGCGATGGTCACGGCCGGTGGTACCAACATCCACTACCTTGAGCAGTGGCTGGCCCAGCGCGAGCGCTGATCCCGGTGCCGCATCCGGTTCTGAACGTGGCGTGCTGAGGTTACCCTGATGGCCACATTGTCCGAACTTACCGTGCTGTGCCCACAGGAGCGCATCGAAACCCTCAGTGACGCGCTGGAGGCGCTTGATGCGCTGAGCGTCAGCGTGGAAGATGCCGACGCGCATACCGAAGCCGAGCAGGCCTTGTTTGGCGAGCCCGGCATGCCGCCGCCGCAGGAGGGCTGGCGGCATTCGCGTTTGCGCGCGCTGTTTGCTTCGCGTGCGGCGGCCGATGAGGCGCTGGCGCTGCTGGGAGCACAGGACTTTTTTGCCGGTTGCCAGACCATCGGCATCAGCACCGTACCCGATGAGGACTGGGTGCGGCTGACGCAGTCGCAGTTTGCCCCGGTCGAAATCACGCCCAGCTTCTGGATCGTGCCGAGTTGGCATGAGCCTCCGCTGCAGGCGACCCGCACCATCCGGCTGGATCCCGGCCTGGCTTTTGGTACCGGTACCCATCCGACGACCCGCATGTGTTTGCGCTGGATTGCCCGCCAGGGCACGCAGCCAGGCCGCAGCGGTGCCGAGGCACTGGGCCGCGTGCTGGATTATGGTTGTGGCTCTGGCATTCTGGCGATCGGTGCTGTGAAGTTTGGCGCTGTCGACGTCGACGCTGTTGACATCGACCCTGCGGCAGTCGAGGCTACCGTTGCCAATGCGGCGGCCAATGGCGTGGCATTGGCCGCCGGCCTGCCGGACCGCGCCGGCGGCACGTACCAGACCGTCCTGGCCAACATCCTCGCTTCTCCGCTGAAAGTGCTGGCACCGTTGCTGTGCGCGCATGTGCAGGCTGGTGGCGCGCTGGTGCTGGCCGGCATTCTGGAGCGGCAGGCCGACGAATTGCGCATGGCCTACGCTCCCTATGCCACCCTGCAGGTCGCCGACAGCGAGGATGGCTGGATTCTGATGACTGCCACGGTACACTGACCTTTCACTGTCCATACCGCCGCAACCGATGAGCCTGACCACACGTTGCCCTGCCTGCGGCACCCTGTTCAGGGTCGTACCCGACCAGTTGCGAATTTCGGAGGGATGGGTGCGCTGTGGTCGCTGCGCCGCGGTGTTTGATGCGCATGCCCACATGCCCGGTAGCGGCGCCTTCGACCCGCCCGCATTACCGGTGCAGCCTCCCATTCCGGCCCGGTCTGCTCCCACGGATCTGCCCGCACCGGTGCCACCGGTGGCTCCCCTGGTGGGAGAGGGTGCAGTAGCGGATCCGCCGGATGTAGCGCCAGCCGTGGTGGCTCCTCTTCCGCCTGTCGTCACTGCCATGCCAGTCGACATGCAGGTACTCCCTGAGGCTGCGGAGCATGCGTTGCCGGTTGCCGGCGATGCGGTGGTGGCACCCGCACTGGCGCTGGAGGCATTGCTGCATGACGAACTGGCCGTCGATGCCGAAAAGGCTCGGGCATCCCATGACGCGGTGGCCTACGCCAGCGATGACAGCCTGCAGGATTCCGATGAGAACCCCGCTTTCGTACGGGATGCCGCGCGCAAGGCTTTCTGGCGCAGCCCGCTGATCCGGCTGCCGCTGCTCGGGGGATGTGGGGGCCTGCTGCTGTTGCTGGGCTTGCAGATGCTGCTGCAGGAGCGCGACCGGCTTGCAGCAGTTCTTCCTCCCCTGGAGCCACTGTTGCAGGCGGTGTGTGGCGTGGCCCGCTGTGAAATCCGGCCGTTGCGGCAGATTGATGCGGTTGCGGTGGACAGTTCGGCGTTCGGCAAGCTGCAGTCCGACACCTTCCGGCTCCATTTCGTCCTGAAGAATGGGGCAACCCATGCGGTTGCCACGCCGGCGATCGAATTGACGTTGACGGATACGCAGGAGCATGTCGTGGCGCGCAAGGTGTTCTTTCCGGCCGAATTCGGTGCGCTGCAGCCTGCGCTGGCGTCTGGTGCGGAGATGTCGGGCGAAGTGGTGTTTACGATCGGCCTCGGGGTCGACGCGGCATCTGTGGTTGGTTACCGCCTGCTTGCTTTTTATCCCTGAAACGGCAGGCAGGAGCGGGCATGGCGGTGCTGATCAGCGGGTCCCTGGCCTTTGATACCGTGATGCGTTTCGAGGGACGCTTTGCCGAGCACCTGCTGCCCGGTTACCTGCACCAGCTCAACGTATCGTTTCAGGTGCCCGTGCTGCGCAGGGAGTTCGGTGGGTGTGCAGGCAATATTGCCTATGGCCTGCGACTGCTGGGTGGTACACCGCTGCCGGTGGCCGCGGTGGGGGAGGATGGCGCTGGATACCTGGAGCGCCTGCGCGGC
>DASWYJ010000197.1:0-3137 GCA_036405035.1 Burkholderiaceae bacterium | reverse complement strand
CTCGCCCATCGCCTTGCGGGTCTTCTCGTCGAGGAACGCGCTGGGCGCCTCTTCCACCACTTTCTGGTGGCGGCGCTGGATCGAGCATTCGCGCTCGTTCAGGTACAGCACGTTGCCGTGGCTGTCGCCGATCAGCTGGATTTCGATGTGGCGCGGTTCCTCGACGAATTTTTCGATGAAAACACGGTCGTCGCCAAAGCTGTTGCGGGCTTCGTTGCGGCAGCTGGTGAAGCCCTCAAAAGCCTCCTTGTCGTTGAAAGCCACGCGCAGGCCCTTGCCGCCGCCGCCGGCCGAGGCCTTGATCATCACCGGGTAGCCAATGCCCTTGGCGATCTCGACCGCCTTCTCGGGCGTTTCGATCGCATCGTTGACGCCGGGAATGCAGTTCACGCCGGCCGCACCAGCCAGCTTCTTGGATTCAATCTTGTCGCCCATCGCACCAATCGAATAGTGCTTGGGGCCAATGAAGGTGATGCCTTCTTCTTCGCAGCGTTTGGAAAACTCCGCGTTTTCGCTCAGAAAGCCGTAGCCGGGGTGTACCGCCTGCGCGCCGGTCTGCTTGCAGGCGGCAATGATCTTGTCGGCCACCAGGTAGCTCTCGCGGCTGGGGGCGGGGCCGATGTTGACAGCCTCGTCGGCCAGCTCCACATGGCGTGCGTCCTTGTCGGCGTCGGAATACACCGCCACCGTGGCAATGCCCATCTTGCGGGCGGTCTTGATGACGCGGCAGGCGATTTCACCGCGGTTGGCAATCAGAATCTTCGTAAACATGTTCTTCGTCCTGTTCTTCTCAGAGTGGGATGTTGCCGTGCTTGCGCCACGGGTTTTCCAGCTTCTTGTCGCGCAGCATCACCAGCGAGCGGCAGATGCGCTTGCGGGTTTCGTGCGGCAGGATGACGTCGTCAATGAAGCCCCGTGCGCCGGCCACGAAGGGGTTGGCGAAGCGGGCCTTGTACTCGGCTTCCTTGGCGGCCAGCTTGGCCGGGTCGCCCTTGTCTTCGCGGAAGATGATTTCCACCGCGCCCTTGGCACCCATCACCGCGATCTCGGCGTTGGGCCAGGCGAAGTTGACGTCGCCGCGCAGGTGTTTGGAGGCCATCACGTCGTAGGCACCGCCGTAGGCCTTGCGGGTGATGACGGTGATCTTGGGCACGGTGCACTCGGCGTAGGCGTACAGCAGCTTGGCGCCGTGCTTGATGATGCCGCCGTACTCCTGGCTGGTGCCGGGCATGAAGCCGGGCACGTCGACGAAGGTCACCACCGGGATGTTGAAGGCGTCGCAGAAACGCACGAAGCGCGCAGCCTTGATGCTGCTCTTGATGTCCAGGCAGCCGGCCAGCACCAGCGGCTGGTTGGCCACGATGCCGATGGTCTGGCCTTCCATGCGGGCAAAACCCACAACGATGTTCTTGGCGTACTCGGGCTGGATCTCGAAGAAGTCGCCATCGTCGACCGTCTTCACGATCAACTCCTTCATGTCGTAGGCCTTGTTCGGATTCGTTGGCACCAGCGTGTCGAGGCTCAGGTCCATGCGGTCGGCCGGGTCACCGCTCCTGCGCACCGGCGGCTTCTCGCGGTTGTTCAGCGGCAGGTAGTTGTACAGGCGGCGCAGCATCATCAGCGCCTCCACGTCGTTCTCGAAGGCCAGGTCGGCCACGCCGCTCTTGGTGGTGTGGGTCACGGCGCCGCCCAGCTCCTCGGCGGTCACTTCCTCGTGCGTGACGGTCTTCACCACTTCAGGGCCGGTGACGAACATGTAGCTGCTGTCCTTCACCATGAAGATGAAGTCGGTCATGGCCGGCGAATACACCGCGCCGCCGGCCGATGGCCCCATGATCATGCTGATCTGCGGAATCACGCCGCTGGCCATCACGTTGCGCTGGAACACGTCGGCATAGCCGCCGAGCGAGGCCACGCCTTCCTGGATGCGGGCACCGCCGGAGTCGTTCAGGCCGATCACCGGTGCTCCGACCTTCATCGCCTGGTCCATGATCTTGCAGATCTTCTCGGCATGCGCTTCGGAGAGCGCACCACCAAACACGGTGAAATCCTGGCTGAAGACAAACACCAGGCGACCATTGATCATGCCGTAGCCGGTGACCACACCGTCGCCCGGGATCTTGTTGTCGGCCATGCCGAAGTCCACGCAGCGGTGCTCGACGAACATGTCCCATTCCTCGAACGTGCCGTCGTCCAGCAGCAGCTCGATGCGCTCGCGCGCCGTCAGCTTGCCCTTGCTGTGCTGCGCGTCGATGCGCTTCTGTCCACCACCCAGGCGGGCTGCAGCACGCTTTTTCTCCAGTTGTTCGAGGATGTCTTGCATGGTTTCTTTCTTTCGATTGCTATTTATTCAGTAGCTACTCAATGAGATTTGGCGCTGGCCAGAAGCAGATTTCGTGCCGCAGCAGAGGCCGGGAGGCGGCCAGCGGCCACTTCGCGCAGCATGTCGGGCAGGAGCTGGCTGACCTGTGGATTCTGGCGGAAGGCCCGCTTCAGCCCGGCGTCGATACGCTCCCACATCCAGGCCAGCGCCTGTTTCTGGCGGCGCGCCGGCAACTGGCCGTTGGCGGTTTGAATATGCCGGAATTCGGTGACAGAGGCCCAGAAAGCATCGACGCCCTTGCCCAGCAGCGCGCTGAGCTGGATGACCCGGGGGTGCCAGATGGCGGCGTCGTGGTGCACATGGTCGGGGTTGCCATGCAGGCCCAACAGACGCAGCGACGAGGTGATCTGGGCCTGCGCGCGGGTGGCGGCGTCGGCGTCGATGTCGGCCTTGTTGATCACCACCAGATCGGCCAGTTCCATCACACCTTTCTTGATGGCCTGCAGGTCGTCGCCGGCATTGGGCAGCTGCATCAGCACAAACATGTCGGTCATGTTGGCCACCGCGGTTTCGCTCTGGCCCACCCCCACAGTTTCGACGATCACCACGTCGTAGGCGGCGGCCTCGCAGACCAGCATGGCCTCGCGGGTTTTCTCGGCCACGCCGCCCAGCGTGCCGCTGCTCGGGCTGGGGCGGATGTAGGCGCGCTCATGGACCGAGAGCTTTTCCATCCGCGTCTTATCGCCGAGGATGGAGCCGCCCGAAACCGTGCTCGACGGATCGATGGTGAGCACGGCCACTCGGTGGCCTTGGC
>DASWYJ010000196.1:0-14172 GCA_036405035.1 Burkholderiaceae bacterium | reverse complement strand
TTTGTCGTGCAGGTCGGGCACGTCGGAAGGCGAGAACAGCGTCCATTCACCCTTTTCCATCACCCGCTTCATGAACAGGTCGGGAATCCAGTTCGCCGTGTTCATGTCGTGCGTGCGGCGGCGGTCGTCGCCGGTGTTCTTGCGCAGCTCCAGGAAACCTTCGATGTCGAGGTGCCAGGTTTCCAGGTAGGTACAGACCGCGCCCTTGCGCTTGCCGCCCTGGTTGACCGCCACCGCGGTGTCGTTGACCACCTTGAGGAAGGGAACGACACCCTGCGATTCCCCATTGGTGCCCTTGATGTGTGAGCCCAGTGCGCGCACGCGGGTCCAGTCGTTGCCCAGGCCGCCGGCAAATTTGGACAGCAGTGCGTTTTCCTTGATCGACTCGTAGATGCCGTCCAGGTTGTCGGGCACGGTGGTCAGGTAGCAGCTGGAGAGCTGCGAGCGCAGCGTGCCGCTGTTGAAGAGTGTGGGGGTGCTCGACATGAAGTCGAACGACGACAGCACTTCGTAGAACTCGATGGCGCGTGCTTCGCGGTCGATCTCGCCCAGCGACAGGCCCATGGCGACCCGCATGAAGAAAGCTTGTGGCAGTTCGATGCGCTGCTTTTTCACGTGCAGGAAGTAGCGGTCGTACAGCGTCTGCAGGCCGAGGTAGTCGAACTGCAGGTCGCGGTCGGCCTTCAGGGCCAGGCCCAGGCGTTTCAGGTCGAACTGCAGCAGTTGCTCATCGAGCAGCTCGGCATCGACGCCGCGCTGGACGAACTGCGGGAAATAGTCGGCATAACGGGTCGCCATGTCTTCCTGCAGCACTTCTTCCGCGAGCACTTCGCGGCGCACCGTGTGCAGCAGCAGGCGGGCGGTGGCGTAGGTGTAGTCGGGATCTTTCTCGATCAGCGTGCGGGCGGCCAGGATGGATGCCTTGTAGACCTCGTCCATCGGCACGCCGTCATACAGGTTGCGCATGGTTTCGGCCAGGATGGGGCCGGCCTGCACGTCCTGACCCAGGCCGGCGCAGGCCGACTCCACCAGATGGCGGATGTGGGCCAGATCCAGCGCCACGCGCTGACCACCATCCAGAACGTGGAGTGCCGGGGTGGCAGCGGCCTCTGCCGCACCCTTTTTCGCTGCGCGTTCCTGCGCCCGCTTTTCGCGGTACAGCACATAGGCGCGTGCCACTTCGTGGTGGCCGCCGCGCATCAGGCCCAGCTCGACCTGGTCTTGCACGTCTTCGATATGGAAGGTGCCGCCACCCGGGCGTGAACGCACCAGTGCGCGGGTCACGGCCTGGGTCAGGCCGTCCACCGTTTCGCGGACGCTGGCCGATGCTGCGCCCTGGGTGCCATGCACAGCCAGGAACGCCTTCATCATCGCGACGGCTACCTTGCTGGGCTCGAACGCCACGACCGAGCCGTTGCGGCGGATGATCTGGTAGTTCGCCAGCACGCCCGCGCCCACGGCGCCATGGGCGGCACTACCGGTTTCGGACACCGGGCGGGCCACGGTGGCAGGGGTCAGGCTGGTTGGGGCAATTTGCATGGATTCCTCTGGGGTCGTTGTTCTGGAGGCCGGTCCGGAAAATGTCTGGCGGGGCCATCCGGAAGGGGGTTGTCGCATGGGCTTGGTAAACACTATATATGGGGTCTGATCGTCACACAAGCCACTACCAGTAGTGTACTGCCACCTAGGGCGGTGAGCCCCTTCAGGAGCGTAAAACCCTGTTGCCGACAGCAGCCGCCGCCCATCGGAACGGGCCGTCGGCGCGCAGCGGTTGCAGGCTGTGGAGATGCCTGAAAAAAGCAAGGAATGGTGGGGCTTTCCGGACGATTTGGCCGTGCAGGCCGCATCACATCTGTATCTAACCGGTGCGCGCATTGCAGTCTGAGGCACTTGTCTGCGCTGATGCAGTGCCCGGTGTGCTCAGCTTTCTGCGTTTGTCTTTGCGGGAAAACACCGAGACGGCCAGCCCAGGGCGCGCTGCAGCCCGGGCCAGTCAAAGCCTGCGCCCGGGTCCCGCTTGCGGCCCGGTGCGACATGTTCGTGGCCCGCAACATGCTGGATGGGATAGGCGGTGGCGATGGCTGCGCTGACGCTGGCCAGGCTCTCGTATTGCGCCTGCTCGAAAGTCGCCCCCTCGATGCCTTCGAGCTCAATGCCAATGGAAAAATCGTTGCAGTTGTCGCGCCCCTGGAATCGCGATGCACCGGCATGCCAGGCCCGGTCGTCACAGCTGACGAATTGCCAGAGTGCGCCGGTCCGGGTGATGTAGAAGTGCGCCGATACCTGCAGGCCCCGGATGCCGGCATAGTACGGATGGGCGTCCCAGTCGAGGGTGTTCGTGAAGAGCTGCTGCACGCCATCACCACCGTACAGGCCGGGAGGCAGGCTGATGGAATGGATCAGCAGCAGGCTGGTGGTTTCGCCGACTGGGCGGGCTCCGCAATTGGGCGACGGCAGCATCCGCGCGAACCGGTACCAGCCCTGCCGCCACAACGGCGCGGCGGCGGGGAGCGGGGGCTCAGGCCGGGTCATCGGTGCCGTCATCGCTGTGGGGAACCGGAATGTTGAGCCGCATGATGCGGTAGCGGATCTGGCGCAGGCTCAGGCCCAGGCGGGTGGCGGCCAGCGTGCGATTGAACTGGCTTTCGTGCAGCGCTTGCAGCAGGATGCTGCGCTCCTGCTGGTCGAGAAAGGCCTGCAGATCGCCGGGAAGACCGGGCGCCGGGTTGGGTGCGCCGGGGGCGGTGGCCACCGGCGCTACCGTGTCGCCCACCGTGGCAGGCAGAAGGCCGTTGGCATCCCCGAGTGCCACGGCCCGGTGCAGGAGGTTCTCGAGTTCACGCACATTGCCGCTGAACGGATGTTGCATCAACTGCTGCAACACGGCGTGTCCCACCGGCTGGCAGGGCTCACCCGATTCGGCGGCAATTTTCTGCAGCAGCGCTGCGCACAGTGCCGGAATGTCCTCGCGCCGCTCGCGCAGCGGCGGCAGGTCGATGTCGATCACGTTCAGCCGGTAGTACAGATCCTGGCGGAAGCGGCCCGCCTGCACTTCGGCGCCCAGATCCTTGTGGGTGGCGCTGACGATGCGCACGTCGGTACTTTCTTCCTGCGTGGAGCCCACCGGCCGCACGCTGCGTTCCTGGATGACGCGCAGCAGCTTGGCCTGCATGGCCAGTGGCAGGTCACCGACTTCATCGAGGAACAGCGTGCCACCATGGGCCGCCTGGAAATAGCCATCGCGGTCCTGCACCGAACCGGTATAGGCGCCCTTGCGGGCTCCAAAGAATTCGGCTTCGAGCAGGTTCTCCGGAATGGCGCCGCAATTGACCGCGACAAAGGGACCGCCATTGCGGTGGCTGCAGGCATGCACCGCACGCGCCACCAGTTCCTTGCCGGTGCCCGACTCGCCACACACCATCACCGGCGCCATGCTGCCGGCGACCCGGGCGATCCGGGTCTTCACGGTCTGGATGGCCACCGATTCACCCACCAGCCGTTCCAGTGCGCGGCCGCCGCTGGTGGCCGGCGGGTCGCTGCCATCGTTGCGGGGGCGCCCGTTGGCCGTCTTGCGGGGTGCGCCGCGTACCGGCCGCGCCTGTTCGATGGCGGCAGCCACCACGCTGCGGAACTGCTTCAGGTCGACGGGCTTGGTCAGGTAGTCGAATGCGCCGGCCTTCAGGGCCTCCACCGCATTCTCGGCCGAACCATAGGCGGTGATCACTACGCAGCGCTCGCTGCGCCCCTGCTGGGCCAGTGTGTGCAGCACATCGATGCCGCTGCCATCGGGCAGCCGCATGTCGGTGATGACGGCGTCGAAGCTGCCACTGCCCAGCAGCTGGCGCGCGGCGGCCACGTTCTCCGCCGATTCCACGCCATAGCCCTCCCGCAGCAGG
Source organism: Burkholderiaceae bacterium (assembly GCA_036405035.1). Taxonomy (GTDB): domain Bacteria; phylum Pseudomonadota; class Gammaproteobacteria; order Burkholderiales; family Burkholderiaceae_C; genus PCRC01. Next base: position 10,276 of record DASWYJ010000196.1, on the reverse strand, counting down.
GTCAGCGCATAGAGCGTGCGCAGATCGGGCTCGTCATCAATGACGAGGATGCGGGCGTCGGATGAAGCGGTTGGGGGCATGGTCAGAGGGCTGGCAATACGGAGTCTTCGGCATCGCCAATGGGCTCGGTGAGGCCGGGCCGGAACAGCAGGTAGAAGTCGTTGCCCTCGCGGTTCTGGTGGGTGCTGCGCCGGTAGGCGATGGCTGCGCCATGCTGGTCGCAGAGTTCACGGCAAATATACAGTCCCAGCCCGGTCGAGCGGCTTTCGGTGGAAAAAAAAGGCTCGAACAGGTGGCGCTGCATCGACGCTTCGAGCGGCGGGGCATCGCTCCAGACCGAGAGCTGGGCCTGGCCCTGCCTGTCGAGCTGGGTGCTGACCACGATGGCGGCCGTTTCGGTTCGCGCATACCGCAGTGCGTTGTCGAGCAGGTTGACGAGCAGCCGGCGCAAGTGGTCCGGGCTGAAGGCCACCCGCGCCAGCGGTGCTGCGGTCTGCAGCAGCAGCCGCTCGGCACAGCCGCTGTGGGCCTGCCAGTCGGCGCAGCAGCTGGCCACGGTGGCATCCAGCGACACATAGGAGATGACCGGGTCGTGCCGGTTGATACGCGCAATGTCCAGCACTTCTTCGACGATCTGGTCGAGCCGTTCCGCGTTGTGGCGAATCATCGCGGTCAACTGGCGCTGCTGGGGGGAGGACAGGTCTTCCTCGAGCAACGCATTGGCTTGAGCGATGGCTGCCAGCGGGTTGCGGATTTCGTGTGCCACCGCAGTCGACATGCGGCCCATTGCGGCCAGTTTCTCGGTGCGCACCCGGGCCTCGAGTTCACGCAGATCCTCCAGGAATACCACGCACAGCGTGTCGGTTTCGCGGTCGGCCTGCGCCGTGAGCCGCGTCCGGGCCCGCAGTTGCAGGCTGCCGCCGGTCGGCAGGTCGAGCGCCATGTCGGTCGACCCCGGGGCACCGTGTTCCAGTGTTTGCCGGGCGAGCCGGGCCAGCGGCCGCCATCCTGGCATGGCCGTCAGCAGGAAAGGGCTGGCACCGCTGGCAGGTCCTCCGACGGCCGCCTGGCTGAGCATCCGCCGCGCCGCCGGATTGGCCGCACGTACCACCCCGCCGGGGTCGACCACCAGTACACCGTCGGGCAGGCTGTCGATCACGAGTTCATTGACGTGGATCTGGGTTTGGGTCGCCAGCCGGTTCAGGCGGGCCGCACGCTCCTCGCGCACCAGCCGGGTTGCCATCTGGTGCGCCAGAAAAGCCTCCACCAGCAGGCCTGATGCTATCAGCCCGGCCTGCAGGAAGCGGGCCGCCGGGTCCAGGTCGGCATGCCGCGACACCGACCACGCAGCCTCAGCGAGCAGTACCAGCGTGGCCGCCGCTGCGGTGCCCAGGCCGAGCGTGCGTGAACCGAGCACGGCACCCAGCAGCACCGGCAGCGCGAACAGGGCGGTGTAGTTGATGCCGGCGGACTGGGTGAACTGCAGCGTGGCATAGGCGGCGACATCCAGGCCGATGGTCACGGGCCATTGCGCGCCGAAGGTGGTGCCGGGCGCTGGCGCGTCCAGCAGCAGGCGTGCTGCCAAGCAGGCGGCGAAATAGCCGCCACACAGCACCATCATCCACGGGCTGGTGTGCGGCACCATCACATACACATAGGCGTGCAGCAGTACCAGCACCAGCGCAATCATGGCGCGCGCCGTCATGAAGCCGTGCCAGAGCCTGCCGAAAGCGGAATCCTCGGCTGGCGGAATGGTGGGGGTGCGGGGGTCCATGGCGCTGGGCGGAGCCTGTGGCACCGGCTTTAGCGTTCGGCCTGGCGCTGGTGGTCGATGCTGCAGTACAGCGCCCGGCTGCCTGACACGGCATCCCGCGCCGGCAGGTGCACGCCGCAGACCGGGCAGGCCACGATTTCCAGCAACGGGGGCGGCTTGGGGGGCGGTGCCGGGGGGCTGCGCTCGTCGGCATCTGCGCGCCGGTTGCTGCGCCACAGCCAGACACCCAGCACCACGACCACCAGCACGATCAGGTATTTCATGTGCCCCGTCCGAGGAACACTTCCAGCACGAAGCGGCTGCCCACGTATGCCAGCAGCAGCAGGACGCTGCCGGCATACAGCACCCGCACCGCCTTGCGGCCGCGCCAGCCGAAACGCGCCCGGCCCAGCAGCAGCACCGCGAAGGCCAGCCATGACAACACCGAGAAGATGGTCTTGTGGTCCCAGCGCCAGACCTGGCCGGCGCCGTACAGCGATTCGCTGAACAGCACGCCTGCCAGCAGCGTGGCCGACAGCAGCACGAAACCGGCACCCACGAACCGGAAAGTCAGCCGCTCCAGCGTCAACAGGGGGATGCCACCGTCTTCGCCGTCGGCCCGGCGCATGGACTTCTCGGCCCGGCGCATCAGCCACGCATGCACCACTGCAGCAGCAAACAGGCCGTACGACGCGATGCCCAGCAGCCAGTGCAGCGGCAGCCAGGGGGATTTGCTTTCGTGCAGCACCGTACCCGGAAACAGGGCGGCCAGCAGCACGGCGGCGGCGCCCAGCATGGCGAGCAGCCAGCCGGTGCGCAGTTGCGGGAACACCTGGCGTTCGATGCCATAGACCGCCAGCACCAGCCAGGCGGTGCCCGACAGCGCCGGCGCAAACCCGAACCGGGGAGCCGTACCGAGCAGCGCGGCAGCCAGTGTGAGCGCGTGCAGCAGCCAGGCCACCAGCAGGACGCGCTGTACCGTGGCGGCGGCCATGCGCGTGCCGGCAACCGCCGGCACGGCATAGACCAGCGCGGTGCCGGCGGCCAGTGCCCAGCCCCCTGCAGGTCCGAAAGATAAAATCATGGTCACAGTTTAGCTTTTTGCTCCTTTTGCCCGGAGCCCTCATTCATGGCCTCCGCTCTCACCGACAAACTTTCGCGTCTCGTCAAGGAGATGCGCGGGCAAGCCCGCATCACCGAATCCAACGTGCAGGACATGCTGCGCGAGGTTCGTATGGCGCTGCTGGAGGCCGATGTGGCGCTGCCGGTGGTGCGCGATTTCGTGGCCCGTGTGAAGGAAAAGGCACTGGGGCAGGAGGTGCTGGGATCGCTGTCGCCAGGGCAGGCGCTGGTGGGCATCGTCAACCGCGAACTGGCGGCCACCATGGGCGAGGGCGTGGCCGAAATCAACCTGGCGGCTCAGCCGCCGGCGGTGATCCTGATGGCGGGCCTGCAGGGCGCCGGCAAGACCACCACCACCGCCAAGCTGGCCAAGCACCTGATCGAGAAGCGCAAGAAGAAGGTGCTCACCGTTTCCGGCGACGTGTACCGTCCGGCCGCCATCGAACAGCTGAAGACCGTCACCGCACAGGCCGGGGCCGAATGGTTCCCCAGCACGCCGGAGCAGAAGCCGGTGGACATTGCCCATGCGGCGCTGGATTACGCCCGCAAGCATTACTTTGATGTGCTGCTGGTTGACACCGCCGGCCGGCTGGCAATCGATGAAGCGCTGATGCGCGAGATCAAGGACCTGCATGCGGCCGTGAACCCGGTGGAAACGCTGTTTGTCGTGGATGCGATGCAGGGCCAGGACGCGGTCAACACCGCCAGGGCCTTCAAGGAAGCGTTGCCGCTGACCGGCATCGTCCTGACCAAGACCGACGGTGATTCGCGCGGCGGTGCGGCGCTGTCGGTACGGCAGGTGACCGGCGTGCCGATCAAGTTTGCCGGGGTCAGCGAGAAGATCGACGGCCTGGAGGTGTTCGATGCCGAGCGCCATGCCGGCCGCATTCTCGGTATGGGCGACATTGTTGCGCTGGTCGAGCAGGTCACGCAGGGTGTGGACATGGAGGCGGCGCAGAAGCTGGCCGCCAAGGTCAAGAGCGGTGACGGCTTCGATCTGAACGATTTCCTCAGCCAGATCCGCCAGATGAAGCAGATGGGGGGGCTGTCCAGCCTGATGGACAAGCTGCCCAGCCAGCTGATGGCCAAGGCGGGTCAGGTCGACATGGACCGCGCGGAGAAGGACATCCGGCGCAAGGAAGGCATCATCTGCAGCATGACCGCGCTGGAGCGCCGCAAGCCCGAACTCATCAAGGCCACCCGCAAGCGCCGCATTGCCGCCGGTGCCGGAGTACAGGTGCAGGACGTGAACCGCCTGCTCAACGAATTCGAGCAGATGCAGGGCATGATGAAAAAAATGAAGGGCGGCGGCCTGATGAAGATGATGAAGCGCATGGGCGGCATGAAGGGCGGTGCGCCCCGCATGCCGTTCTGAGGAGTCCCGATGCCTTCAGAGGGTGTCTCGGTGCTTTTTTGAGGTGTTTTATGCCAGTTGCCAGCGCCAATACTGAATAGTTTGCTACTTAAATTGTAGCAAACGTTGCCGTCAGGCGATCGGCTCCCGGACCAGCACTTCCCCGCGCAGCACCCGTTGCGGCGCATCGGTAATGCGCACTTCCACCATCTGGCCGATCAGCCGGTCCGGGCCTTCCAGTACCACCGCGCGGTTGCATTCGGTGCGGCCGAACAGCTTGCTGGTGTCCTTGCGCGCATGGCTCTCCACTAGCACCTTTTGTACCGTGCCCAGCCGGCTGGCGCTGATGCGTGCCACGTTTTCGTCCAGCGTGGCCTGCAGTTGCTGCAGCCGCGCCAGCTTCACTGCATGCGGCGTGTCGTCGGCCAGGTTGGCTGCCGGTGTGCCGGGGCGGGGGCTGAAGATGAAGCTGAAGGAGCTGTCGTAGCCCACGTCGGTGACCAGCTTCATCAGCCTGGCGAAGTCGTCGTCGGTTTCGCCGGGGAAGCCAACGATGAAGTCGCTGGACAGCGACATCTCCGGCCGGATGGCGCGCAGCTTGCGCACGGTGGACTTGTATTCCATCGCGGTGTAGCCGCGCTTCATCGCCATCAGGATGCGGTCGCTGCCGTGCTGCACCGGCAGGTGCAGGTGGCTCACCAGTTTGGGCACCTTGGCGTACGCATCGATCAGCGGCTGCGTGAACTCGTTGGGGTGGCTGGTGGTGTAGCGGATGCGCTCGATACCGGGAATCTCGGCCACGTACTCGATCAGCGTGGCGAAGTCGGCAATGTCAGCGGTGTCACCCATCTTGCCGCGGTAGGCGTTGACGTTCTGGCCCAGCAGCGTGACCTCTTTCACCCCCTGGTCGGCCAGGCCCGCCACCTCCACCAGCACGTCCTCGAAGGGCCGGCTCACCTCTTCGCCACGGGTGTAGGGCACCACGCAGTAGCTGCAGTATTTGGAGCAGCCTTCCATGATGGAGACGAACGCCGTGACACCGTCCACCCGGGCGGGGGGCAGGTGGTCGAACTTCTCGATCTCGGGGAAGCGGATGTCCACCTGCGGCCGTTGCAGCGCGGTGCGGGCGGCCAGCATCTCGGGCAGGCGGTGCAGGGTTTGGGGGCCGAACACCACGTCCACATAGGGCGCCCGCTCAATGATGGCTGCGCCTTCCTGGCTGGCCACACAACCGCCCACACCGATCTGCACGCCTTTTTTCTTCAGGTGTTTGATGCGGCCCAGGTCGGAAAACACCTTTTCCTGCGCCTTCTCGCGCACCGAGCAGGTGTTGAACAGGATCAGGTCGGCCTCGTCCACGTTTTGTGTGGCCTCGTAGCCCTCGGCGGCGTGCAACACATCGACCATCTTGTCCGAGTCGTACTCGTTCATCTGGCAGCCGAAGGTTTTGATAAAGACTTTTTTGCTCATGGGCGACTCCCGTGCGGGAAAGAAAAATAGGTGCAGGCCAGGTACGGCCTGCCAGGCTCACTGCTTGGGAAATGACGGCAGCTGGTCGTACGGCGTCTTGCCGTCGTCCGTGGGCGGTGTGTTGCCCCGAAAGAACGGCAGGCGGGGCGGCGTGTCCACCGGGCGCCGTTCCCGGGCTTCCTGAGGGTTGAGTATCCAGACTTCGTGCAACAGGCCATGGGGGTCGCGCAGATAGCGCACCGGCAGCTGCTGCCCCGTGATGGCGCCCGACATCACCAGCATGTTGTCGGCACTGCGGATGCGCGCGCCGGGCGACAGCCGCTCGACCTGGCCGTTGAGCAGGACATCCGGCGGGTTGGTGACGACCAGTTCCCCGCGCTGGGCGGTGGTGGGCATGCCGCGCTGAATGGTCTGCGCGGCGGCGGGCAGCAACAGGGCCACCAGCCCCAGTCCCACCAGCGCGTGGGCCGCGCGCGGAGGGAGGGCTATTTTTTGGCAGCGGTTCATGGTGTTCTCCAGAGGCTGTAAAAAATAAAGGCACCGGATGCGCCAGTGCCTGAGGGGGTGAGCACCGGGTGGTTTGCCCGGCGGTCTGGAAAGTGGCGGCGCTTCAAGGAAGCCTGACTTTCCTGTGCGGTTAACCCAAAAGTCTTTGTCAATCAAGGGCTTGTGGGTGCCGCCAGCATCCGGGCAAGCGCTGCGGATGATGCCTCTGGATTGTATCGCAGCGCTTGCCTGCATCTGCAATGCCGGGGCTGCCGGGCGCACCGGCAGCGCGGCATGTTGTCCGGTGTCGCGTCAGCTGGTCACCGCGACCTTGTGGGCCTTCTTGTTCACGAATTCGCCCAGGCGTTCCTGCACGTCCTGCCCGGTTTGCACGACCGCGGCCATCAAGCCTTCGGCAAAGAGCCCCTCGGTTGACGCCATGTCTGCGATGCGATGGATGGCGCTGACGATGGCATAGTTCGAGAGCACCGCATTGCCGGCAATCTTTCGCGCCAGCCCAAGGCCGAAGTCATAGGCTGATTGGGGGTTGGACTCGGTGTTGCAGACGTAGTGCGCCAGGCCCAGCCGTTCGCCTTCTGCGGCATTGAGAACGCGCCCGGTCAGCATCAGTTCCACCATCCGGTTGGCCGAGATGATCTTGGCCGTGCGAACCGTTGCGCCCCCGCCGGTGAAGATGCCCCGGGTGCCTTCCGGCAGCGCGAAGAACGTGCTCTTGTCGGCAATGCGCACGTGGGCGGCGCTGGCCAGCTCCAGACCCCCTCCCACAACCGCGCCTTGCATGCAGGCAACCACCGGTATGCCTCCATGTTGCATTTTGTCGAAGGCCCGGTGCCAACCCTGGCACACGCGCATGAAGTCCACGGCGCTGCGCTCCTTGTCGTGGTGCTCCTTCAGATCAAGACCGGCACAGAAGTGGTCGCCCCTGGCTGTCAAAAGGATGACCCGGATATGCCTGGGAATGTTGGAAAAATAGGTGTCGAGTTCGGCGATCGCGCTCTCGTCGAGTGCGTTGCGTTTGTTCGCCCGGTTGAGGGTCACGATACCGATGTTGTCCAGCTCGGAGGTGAGCAGATAGGGCTCGGACATGGCGTTTTTCCTTTGCAGTGTGGTGTGTGGATTGGCGTTGTGTTCCAGAGCGTGGGGCGATGCCGTGCTGGTGTGCGGTGCAGGCGCAGCAACTCGGCGAACGGCTTTCTTGCTCATGGCATCGACGGCGTGTTCCGATGCACAAAGAATAGGAGGCCTTGTGCAGGAGCTCAATGGCGAATGGCGACGTTCAATGTGCATAAACTGACAACACAGCGCCGCGTACGCAGCAGTGCGGCTATGCTTGTTGTCTGCATGTAGCCAGGCATGGCGAGCGCCACGGAATGGGCAATGAAAAGCATGAAGAAGCGGGACATGGCGATCAATGCGACCGCGACGGTGTCGCATGAACTTGTGCAGGACCTGCTCGCGAGCCTGGGCGCCGTGTGCAGTGCGCAAGCCCTGGACCGATGCCTCAAGCATGCCGGAATCGTCAAGGAGATTTTTGCCTGCAAGGGTTCCCGGTTGACCCATGACCAACTCGTCCGGCTGTACCAGGAGAGCGCAGGTGCCACGGGCGATGAAATGATGGGCCTGTGGAGCCGCCCCATACGCACGGGGTCGCTGAAGTACATCGTGCGGGGCGTCCTCGACGCGCCGGCCATCGACGTGGCTTTGTATCGCTTCACACAGATATGGAACCTTTTGCTTGACGACTACAGGCTGGAGGCCGTCCATACGGACGACGCGCTGGGCGTTTCACTGGTGCCAAGGTCCGCGAATGCGCGTGTGAATCGCTTCGGTCATGCCCTGATCCTGAAGCTCACCCACGGAATCGTGTCGTGGCTGGTGGGCCACGAGGTTCCGGTACGGCGCGTGGTGTTTGTTTTCCAGCGGCCGCCCTTCGCCGCAGACTATTCCGTTCTGTTTCCGGCGCAGGTTGGATTCTGCGGGGAACACTCGTGCATCGAGTTCAGCGCCGAACTGGCCAAAATCCGGCCCCAACGGCGCAAGGCAGATGTCCGGGCATTCCTGGAACGTGCCCCGCGCGACTGGATTTTCACGTCTTCCCATGAGCACGCGCTGCGCCTGAAGGTGCGGGAATTGCTTTACTCGGACCTCAGCCGCACGCTCGAGGATGTATCCAGCAGGCTGTACATGTCCTCACGCACGCTCATCCGCCACCTGCGCGATGAGCAGCTGTCGTTCCAGGACATCAAGGATGAGTTGCGCAGGGATCTGGCCATCCTGCATCTCATCCGCAACGATATGTCGCTCGCCGAGGTGGCCTTCGCCTTGGGATTCAGTTCACCGGCGGTGTTCCACCGGGCTTTTCGTCACTGGACGGGCATGACACCTGGCGCCTACCGGGCGGCACAGAAGGACCTGCATTGATGAAATATGACAGACGCTGCGCGCATCTGCCTCCAGTTCACCGTGCGGTTGGCATCACGAACTCTGCGCCCTTTCCAATGCTTTCGGGCCAGCGCTGCATGATCGACTTCTGCTTCGTGTAGAAGCGCACGCCTTCTTCTCCGTAGGCATGCATGTCACCGAACAGGCTCTTCTTCCAGCCGCCGAAACCATGCCAGGCCATCGGTACGGGAATGGGCACATTGATGCCCACCATGCCCACCTGGATTCGGCGGGCAAACTCGCGCGCCACGTGGCCATCGCGGGTGAAGCAGGAAACGCCGTTGCCGAATTCATGGTCGTTGACCAGCTGCACTGCTGATGCGAAGTCAGCGACACGGACACAGGAGAGCACGGGGCCAAAAATCTCCTCCCTGTAGATTTTCATGTCCGCTGTGACGTGGTCAAACAGCGTGCCCCCCATCCAGAATCCGTTCTCGCAGCCTTCACCGGCCTGCGCACCATCGAAGCTGCGGCCATCCACCAGAAGCTTCGCGCCTTCTTGCTCGCCCGCTGCGATATAGCCACAAATGCGCTGGTGTGCAGCGGCAGTGACGATGGGGCCCATCTCGGCAGCCAGGTTCGAGCCGTTGAGCACCTTGAGGGTTCTGGTGCGTGCAACGAGCCTGGGAATAATCTTGTCGGCTACATCGCCAACGAGCACGGCAACGGAAATGGCCATGCACCGTTCGCCGGCTGAGCCGTAGCCGGCGCCGATGAGGGCGTCGACTGTCTGGTCGATGTCGGCATCGGGCATCACCACCATGTGGTTCTTCGCGCCGCCCAGGGCCTGCACCCGCTTGCCGTGCCGCGCGCCAGTTTCGTAGATGGTGTTGGCGATCGGTGTGGATCCCACAAAGCTGACGGCCTTGACATCCGGATGCACCAGCAGGGCATCGACCGCCTCCTTGTCGCCCTGCACCACGTTGAACACGCCGTCGGGCAGGCCCGCTTCCTTGAAGAGCTGTGCAATGCGCAGGGATGCACTGGGGTCGGTGGGGCTGGGCTTGAGCACGAAGGTGTTGCCGGCAGCGATGGCGACGGGGAACATCCACATCGGCACCATCACGGGGAAGTTGAAGGGGGTGATGCCGGCCACCACGCCCAGAGGTTGCCGCAGGGTCCAGTTGTCCATCCCGGTCGAGACCTGATCCGTGAAGTCACCCTTGAGCAGCTGGGGTATGCCACACGCGAACTCGACGATGTCAATGCCGCGGGCAACTTCACCCTGCGCGTCCGTGAACACCTTGCCGTGTTCGGCCGTGATGATGTGCGCCAGTTCGTCCTTGTGCTTGTTCAGCAGCTCCAGGAACTTGAACATGGTGCGCGCGCGGCGGATGGGAGGCGTGTCTGCCCACGCAGGGAACGCGGCCTGCGCAGCTGCGACTGCGGCATCCACCTGACTGGCGTTGGCCAGGCCGGCGACGCCCGTGACCTGTCCGGTGGCCGGGTTCGTCACATTGAGCGATCTGCCCGAAGTATTTGCCACCATCTGGCCGTTGATGAAATGATCGATGGATGTCTTTGTGGGTTGCATGTCGGGTCGTCCCATGGAGTGAATGACGCTAGTTTATGGATGACTCCGATGTACGACCAGACGCTGGAACTGAATTGGTTGTTTAGAATTCTGA
>DASWYJ010000195.1:0-9290 GCA_036405035.1 Burkholderiaceae bacterium | reverse complement strand
CTGCTGGCGCTGGTGCCAGGGCCGGACTACCCGGGCGGCGGCCAGATCATCAGCCCCGCCACCGACATTGCCGACGCCTACCGCACCGGCCGTGGCTCGCTGAAGGTGCGCGCCCGCTGGAAGATCGAGGAACTCGCACGCGGCCAATGGCAACTGGTGGTGACTGAGCTGCCGCCCGGCGTGAGCAACCAGCGCGTGCTGGAAGAAATCGAGGAAATCACCAACCCCAAGGTCAAGGCCGGCAAGAAGGCGCTGACGCTGGAGCAAAACCAGCTCAAGGCCAGCATGCTGGCGGTGCTGGACGTGGTGCGCGACGAATCGAGCAAAGATGCCGCGGTGCGCCTGGTGTTCGAGCCCAAGACCAGCCGCACCCAGCAGAACGAACTCATCACCGCGCTGCTGGCCCACACCAGCCTGGAAACCTCGGCGCCCATCAACCTCACCATGGTGGGGCTCGATGGCGTGCCCACGCAGAAATCGCTGCGGCAGATGCTGCTGGAATGGGTTGCCTTCCGCCAGGCCACGGTGGAGCGGCGCTCGCAGCACCGGCTGGCCAAGGTGCTGGACCGCATCCACATCCTCGAAGGCCGGCAGCTGGTGCTGCTGAACATCGACGAGGTGATTGCCATCATCCGCCAGAGCGACGAGCCCAAGGCGGCGCTGATTGCGCGCTTTCACCTCAGCGACCGGCAGGCCGAAGACATCCTCGAAATCCGGCTGCGCCAGCTCGCGCGGCTGGAGGCCATCAAGATCGAGCAGGAGCTGAAGAACCTGCGCGAAGAGCAGGCCAGGCTGGAAGAAATCCTCGGCAGCCCGGCCGCGCTGCGGCGCCTGCTGGTGAAGGAAATCGAGGCCGACGCCAAGCAGTTTGCCGACCCCCGCCGCACACTGATCCAGACCGAGAAAAAGGCTGTGGCCGAAGTCAAAGTCATCGACGAGCCGGTCACGGTGGTGGTTTCGCAAAAGGGCTGGGTGCGGGCCATGAAGGGCTGGCGCGACGCTGCGGGCGCTGCCGCGCCCGCCGAATACAGCTTCAAGGCCGGTGACAGCCTGTACGGCGCCTTTGAATGCCGCACGGTCGATACGCTGCTGGTCTTTGGCAGCAATGGCCGGGTGTATTCGGTGGCGGTGGCGTTGCTGCCCGGCGCACGCGGCGACGGTCAGCCCGTGACCACGCTGATCGAGCTGGAATCGGGCACGCAGATCGCCCACTACTTTGCCGGCCCGGCCGGCGCCACGCTGCTGCTCAGCAGCTCGGGGGGCTACGGTTTCCTGGCCACGGTGGAGAACATGGTCTCGCGGCAAAAGGGCGGCAAGGCCTTTCTTTCCTGCAACGAGGGCGATGTGCCTTGCGCCCCCTCATTGGTGGGCGGGGCCGGCGGCAACGCACCGGCGCTGGCCGCCACCCATGTGGCCTGCGCTTCTACCGGAGGGCGTTTCCTGACCTTTGAGATCGGCGAACTGAAACAGATGACCGGCGGCGGCCGCGGCCTGATGCTGATCGACCTGGAAGACAAGGACCGCCTGGCCGGCGCTGCCGCCTATACCCGCAGCGTGCGCATCAACGGCGTGGGCCGCGGTGGCAAGGCCCGCGACGAAACGTTGGAGATCCGCAGCCTGAACAATGCCCGGGCCGCGCGGGGGCGCAAGGGCAAGGCGGCGGATTGGGGGTTCAAGCCGAATGCGGTGGTACGGGTGGAGTGAATTGACCAACGAGTTAATGATTCGAGGATGACCTCTATTTATACGATAGCAACCGTAGTGGTCAGATGTGTGCCAAGAATTAACATAACGACAGACCTCGTTAGCTTCGGGAAAACGTCATATGGGTGAAACATCAAAAGACGTTCTCTCGCTCCTAACTCAACTTATGCCTGGTTTCTTGACCGCATGGGTGGTGTATGGACTAACGACTTATCCAAAGCCTTCACAGTTCGAACGGGTCGTACAAGCGCTCATCTATAGCTTCATGGTGAGCGCAATCGTCGCTATCGTTGAACTGCTTGCGCTGTTTGCTGCACGGTTCGTCGTGCTAGGGGTTTGGGACAAGCGCTCAGAGCTAATCTGTTCCACACTCGTCGCACTTGCAATCGGACTGATCCTTTCTTACTTCATGCGGTCCGACCGGTTCTTTGCGCTTGCCCGTGGGCTGAAGATAACTAGCCGCACGCCTTATCCTTCAGAGTGGTACGGTGCCTTTGCTTGCTTTCCGCGCTTCGTTGTTTTACACCTTAGTGGTGCTAGACGAATCGTGGGCTATCCCGCTGAATGGCCCACCGAACCGACAATTGGCCACTTTCGACTCACAAACGTAGCTTGGATTAATGAGGACAATTCAGAGACACCGCTCGACGGTGATGAATCGATATTGATTGAAGCAAAGCAAGTTGAAATGGTGGAGTTTCTTAAAGACATAAAAAAGGAAACAGAAAATGCCGCAGAAGTTACCTAGTTCTCCTCCGCGTCGCCCATCGCAGCCACCTGGCACCGGGGTCAGGGGAAATGTCAATCCGCCCACCACTGGACAACGGCCGCCTCCACCCCCAAAGCCACCGGCAAGGTCCAATGGCTAACTCTTGATCGAGCGGACATCAAGAGGTTTGAGATCGAATTCCAATTGTTCTCCGGCGTTCAGTTTAATGAACTGAAAGCCAAGACTAACCGTCACCACAGTCGGCATCTTGATGCTCTGAACCCGCTGGTATGGGGATCTACGAAAGCCGCAATTCCTCATGCTTGCCCAAGTTGGCCGGCCGCTCGCCCGTTATCGCGGCCTTGGCCATCTTGAAGAGTTGGGTCATCTTGCTTTCCTGCACGTCCCAGTACTCGGCCTGGGTGATTTGCACGGCGAGCAGCACCAGGTTGGGGTCGGTCGGGCCGCCGGGGAACCAGGCCTTGGCCAGGGGCGACCAGAGTTCGTGTTTGCGGTGGTTGTCTTCAACGAACCGGGCCGTGCCGGCCAATGAAACGTAGCTGTCGGCGCCGGGGTCGGCAAAGCTCACGTTCACTGCCGGGTCGGTGACCAGGCGGGTATAGGGCTCGCCGGATTTCGAGATGAAGAAGTACAGCGTGGCGTCTTCGTCGATGTCGCGGTTCTGTGCCGTGAGGGGCTGCGCATACAGTGCGCCATCGGCACCCCGGCTGGTGAGCATGCCGAAGCGGATGTCCTTGATGAGTTCCCACAGCTTGCTGTGGATGTCGGATGGGTCGGTGGCGGGCATCGGGGCTCCTTGTGTGGGTGGAATAACCGTGTTTCCACTGTAGGAGCGCCGCCGCGTGCAGGCTGTCGGTGCGGGGCACGCCAGGCTGTGGGTGAAGTCCCACAAGCGCCGGCGGGTGGCGCGGCGGGGGAGGGTCAGGCCAGCTCGGCGATCAGTTCGATCTCGACGCAGGCGCCCAAGGGCAGCTGCGATACGCCAAAGGCGCTGCGGGCATGGGAGCCGCGGGCGCCAAAAAGTTCACCGATCAGTTCGCTGGCGCCGTTGGTCACCAGGTGCTGCTCGGTGAAGGTGTGGGTGGAGCTGACGAGGCTCATGAGCTTGACGATGCGGGCCACGCCATCCAGGTCGGTGCCGGCGGCCACGCAGGCGGCGTGCAGTGTGCCCAGCAGGTCGATGGCCACGGCGCGGGCGGCGGCCTTGCCGTCGGCGGTCACCATGTTGCCACCGAGCTGGCCGGTCCAGACGGCGCCGTTGCGTTTGGCGATATGGCCGCTGAGAAAAATCAGCTTGCCGGTCTGCACGAAGGGCACATACGCGGCGGCCGGAACGGCGACCGGGGGCAGGGTGATCTGGAGCTGCTGCAGGGTGGTGTAGATACTCATGGTGCGTAGTGGTGTGGAAAAAGTGCTTCTGGCCAGCGCCTTATATACATAGTTTGCTATTTAATCAGTAGCATTTTGGCTTTGGCTTTGGCTTTGGCTTTGGCTTTGGCTTTGGCTTTGGCTTTGGCTTTGCGGGGCGGCGTCATAGGGCGCCACCGTCACGTTCACGGTGAGGGTGTGGTCGGCGCCGCCGTGGATCACGCCGCGGATGGGGGATACGTCGGCGTAGTCGCGGCCGGTGGCCACGGTCACGTAGTCTTCCCCGGGCTGGCGGTTGTTGGTGGGGTCGAAATCGATCCACTGGCCCAGGCCGGGTGCCGTGGGCAGCCAGACCGAAGCCCAGGCGTGCGAGGCGTCGGCGCCTACCAGCCGGGGCTGGCCGGGGGGTGGCTCGGTGAGCAGGTAGCCGCTGACGTAGCGTGCCGGCAGGCCCAGGCTGCGGCAGCAGGCCACCATGATGTGGGCAAAGTCCTGGCACACGCCGCGCCGCTGGGCCAGCGCTTCCAGCGCCGGTGTGTTGACCTCGGTGCTGTCGCCGTCGTACACACACTCGGTGTGGATGCGGGTCATCAGTGCCTGCGCGCCTTTCAGCAGGCCCAGGCCGGGTGTGAAGCAGGGGCGGGCGTAGTCGGCAAAGCTGTCGTGGCGCGGCGCATAGGGCGATGTGAACACGAATTCGGCCGCCGGCTCGTAGGGGGCGCCGGCCTCGTAGCGCATGCGCTCGCGCACCTGTTCCCAGGGCTGGTCGGCCGGCGCCGGCGCCGGTGCGCGGGTTTCAACCAGGCTGTCGGCCACCACCACCAGCGCATGGTGGGCAGACTGCAGCGAGAAGAAGGCCCGGGTGTTGCCGTAGGCGTCACGCGCCTCGGTTTGCTGCTGCGGCGCCGGTTCGATGCGCAGCGCGTGCGACAGCACCCGCTGGTGCGGCAGCTCCAGGGGCCGCAGGTGGGCCATGTGCTGCGCCGTCTTGACGGCGGGCACGTAGCGGTAGCGGGTTTCGTGGACGATGTGCAGCCGCATGGTCAGACTCCCACGCTGAGCTTGTCTTCGCCCGAATGGGTGAAGTACTGGGCGCTGACCCGGTCCGACACCCGCCAGGCCTCGGCGCTGGATTGTGTGAGCAGCGCCAGCAGCGCGTGGTGCACGCCGGCCGCGTCGGCCTTGCACATGGAGGCCATGTCCCAGTTGCCCGGGTCGGGCACGGTGCGGCCGAGCGCGCTGGATTCGCCGGGCGCGCTGCCGGCCAGCTTGGCCAGGCGCCCGCGCAGCGTTTGCGCCACCCAGCCGAGCGAGCGCGGGTTGTCGCGGTCATGCACCAGCAGCTCCAGCAGGGCGGCGACGTCGCGGCGCTGCTGGTACTGGGCGCGGAAAGTGATGGTGCTGTCGAACAGCGCCACCAGCGCCTCGAAGCCCCCCACGTCGTGCACGGCGCCGGTCTCGAAGCTGGCGTGCAGCGCCGTGGACAGAAAGCCCAGCCGCTCGATGAGGCGGCCCACGCTGAGCAGGCGCCAGCCGTCGTCGCGGGTCATGCGGTCGGTCTGGGCGCCGGTCATGGCGGCCATGCCCACGCTGGCGGTTTCCAGGATCTGCAGCGCGCTGCCGGCGGCGAAATCGCCCTGGGCGCGCAGCGCCTCGCAGCGCTGGAAGAAATCCGCCTCGGTGCGAACGGTGAGCTTCCACTGCTCCTGCGACAGCCGCTCGCGCACCGCCGAAGCGGCAAGCCGGGTGGCGCGCAGGTTGAAGCCCACGCTGTGCACACTTTCCGGCTCGGCCAGCCCGGCGATCAGCGTGCGCTCGAACACGCGCCGCGCCGCCGGGGTGGCGGGGGTGCCCTCGGGCACCAGCGCATTGCTGGTGGCCAGCTGGCCCAGCCATTCCAGCAGCGGCGGCGAGGACGGGTCTTCACCGCCCAGCGATTCGATGCCCAGCCGGGCCAGCCGGATGGCGTTTTCGGTGCGCTCGGTGTAGCGGCCCAGCCAGAAGAGGTTTTCGGCGGCGCGGCTGGTCACCATGCGCCGGCCGTGGGCGGCGGCGCTTGCGGTGGTATGGGCGGCAAGCAGGGTGGAGCGGTCGACTTCGCCCTCGGTCATGACCCAGCAGTCGGCGCTGCCGCCGCCGCGCTGCATCGAGGCTACGCCGGCGTCGGTGCTGGCAATGCGGGCCAGCCCGCCGGGCAGCACCCGCCAGGAGCGCGGGCCGTCGGACACCGCATACACCCGCAGCAGCACCGAGCGCGGCACGATGCGCCCGCCGTCATCGCCGGCGGGATCGGGTTGCCAGGTGGGCATCTGCGACAGCGGCACATAGGACTGCACCGTGTGCTCGTCGCCCTGGCGCACGATGCGGCCGGCCCATTCGTCGAGCTGGCGGCGCGATTGCGAGCGCCCCAGCGCCGCATGGAAGGAGCCGTGGCTGCGCGCGCCGGTGTAGGTGGGTTTGATGACGCTGTCGCGCAGGCGGGGCAGTGCGTCCTGCATGGCGGCGCGTTCGCCGCACCACCAGGTGGGCAGCGCCGGCAGCAGCAGTTCTTCGCCGCGCAGCTCCTGGGCCAGCGCGGGCAGGAAGCCCAGCAGCGCGGGCGATTCGAGAAAGCCCGCGCCGGGCGCATTGGCCACCAGCACGTTGCCGGCACGGATGGCCTGCAGCAGGCCGGGCACGCCGAGCCGGGAGTCGGGCCGCAGTTCCAGCGGGTCGAGGAAGGGGTCGTCGAGCCGCTTGAGCAGGCCGTGCACCGGCTCCAGGCCGCGCAGGGTCTTCAGGTAGACCCGCTGGTCGCGCACGGTGAGGTCGCTGCCCTCGACCAGCGTGAGGCCGAGGTAGCGTGCCAGGTAGGCATGCTCGAAATAGGTTTCGTTGTAGGGGCCGGGCGTCAGCAGTGCGATGTGGGCATCGGCGCCGGCGCCGCTCTGCTGCTTCAGGCCGTCCACCAGCGCGCGGTAGGTGCTGGCCAGCCGCTGGATGCGCAGGCCGGCAAAGGCCTGCGGAAAGAGCCGCGAGATGGTGAGCCGGTTCTCCAGCAGGTAGCCCAGGCCCGAGGGGGCCTGGGTGCCCTGCGACACGACCCACCAGTTGCCGTCAGGCCCGCGGGCGATGTCGAACGCGGTGACGTGCAGGTGCGTGCCGCCCACCGGCGCCACGCCGCGCATGGCGCGCAGGTAGCCCGGGTGGCCCTGCACCAGCGCGGGGGGCAGCAGGCCGCGCCGCAGCAGGTTTTGGCGGCCATACACGTCGTCGAGCACCTGCTCCAGCAGCGCCACCCGCTGCAGCACCCCGGCCTCGATCTGCTGCCAGCCGGCGGCGTCGATCACCAGCGGGAACAGGTCCAGCGACCAGGGGCGCTGCGGCCCGTGGCTGTCGGCATAGACGTTGTAGGTCACGCCGTTGTCGCGGATCTGGCGTTCGAGCTGGCTGGTGCGGCGGTTCAGGTCCAGCAGGCCTTCGTGGCCAAGAATATCGAAGAATTGGCCCCAGGCCGGTGTCATTCCTGGAGGTGTTGCTATATTTTCAGAAGCATTTTCGGTGCCGGCCGGGCGGGTGGAGCCGGGCAGCCCGCGCAGTTCGTCGAAATGGCCGGGCAGCGCCGGGCGTGCCAGCGCGGCCGCCAGGTCGGTCGGCGCTTCGGGCAGGGCTGCGTCAAAAAGAGGGGTGTTGGAAGGGTCCATGGCGGCGCTTCATGCGATTGTCCCATCGCCACGGGCACACACCGATACGAACAAGCCCGGGGTTGCCCACGCTGTTGTACCGATGCGACCGCTCCCGCCCGTGGCCTCCCCGCGGCTCAGCGGGCTGTCTGGCGCAGATCCAGCGTGAACGGGAACTCGCGGCTGCCCGGCACATTGATGGTGGCGGGCGGCACCTGGAGTACGCCCGGCGTGTGGCCCATGCGGAAGAAGCGCGACAAACGCCGGCTCTCGGCCTCGTAGGAGTTGACCGGGAAGGTGTCGTAGCTGCGGCCGCCGGGGTGGGTGACGTGGTACTGGCAGCCGCCCAGCGAGCGGCCCATCCAGGTGTCGATGATGTCGAAGGTGAGCGGGGCGTCGATGCCGATCGACGGGTGCAGCGCCGACGGCGGCGCCCAGGCCTTGTAGCGCACGCCGGACACGTATTCGCCCACGGTGCCGGTGGGCTGTAGCGGCAGCGCCCGGCCGTTGGCGGTGATGACGTAGCGGCTCGGGTTGAGCCCGGTGACGCGGACCTCGACCCGCTCCAGCGACGAATCCACATAGCGGGCGGTGCCGCCGGGTGCGCCTTCCTCGCCCATCACGTGCCAGGGCTCCAGTGCGTTGCGCAGCGTGAGCTCGATGCCGGTGGAGCGCACCTCGCCGACCAGCGGGAAGCGGAACTCGAAGTGCGGCGCGAACCACGACACGTCGAACGCATAGCCGGCGGCCCGCATTTCGGCAATGACGTCGGCAAAGTCCATCTGCACAAAGGTGGGCAGCAGGAAGCGGTCGTGCAGCTCGGTGCCCCAGCGGGTGGCAGGGGCCTGGTAGGGTGTTTTCCAGAAGCGGGCCACCAGCGCGCGCAGCAGCAGCTGCTGCGCGATGCTCATGCGGGCATGCGGTGGCATCTCGAAGGCGCGCAGCTCCAGCAGGCCCAGGCGGCCGGTGGAGGAGTCGGGCGAGTACATCTTGTC
The DNA here is from genome assembly GCA_036405035.1 of Burkholderiaceae bacterium. Lineage (GTDB taxonomy): Bacteria > Pseudomonadota > Gammaproteobacteria > Burkholderiales > Burkholderiaceae_C > PCRC01. Next base: position 831 of record DASWYJ010000195.1, on the reverse strand, counting down.
GATGCAGAATTCGCTGCGGTGGGTGTTGCCGGTGACATCGATCAGGATGTTGCGCAGCGTGCGGTCGACCAGCCAGGGCGGCATGTCCTGGCCATGCTTCTCGCGGTTGCGGCGGATTTCGCGCAGCGCGATTTCCAGCTCGTAAAGCTGGTCGTTGCGGGCTTCATCGACCCGCGGCGCCTGGCTGGTGGGGCCGATGAACATGCCGCTGAACAGGTAGCTGAGCGACGGGTGGTTGTGCCAGTACAGCAGCAGGCTGGCCAGCAGCTCGGGCCGGCGCAGGAAGGGGCTGTCGCTGGGCGTGGCGCCGCCCATCACGAAGTGGTTGCCACCACCGGTGCCGGTGTGGCGGCCGTCGGTCATGAACTTCTCGGCCGAGAGGCGCGTTTCGAATGCCGCGTCATACAGGAACTCGGTGTGCTGGACCAGCTCACCCCAGCTGTGTGCGGGATGGATGTTGACCTCGATGACGCCCGGGTCGGGCGTGACCTGCAGCAGCTTCAGGCGCGGGTCGCGCGGAGGCGGGTAGCCTTCCAGCACGACCTGCACGCCCTGTGCCTCGGCCGTGGCCTCGATGGCAGCCAGCAGGTCGAGGTAGTCCTCCAGGCGCTGCAGCGGCGGCATGAAGATGTACATCACGCCCGAGCTGCTGCCCTGGGCCTCGGCCTTGGGGCCGTTGGCGCGGCGCGGGTCGCGCACCTCCACGCACAGGGCCGTGCGCGTGATCCAGTGCGCCGATTCGAAGCGGTCGGGCGAACGGGTGCTGAAGCCCGCGGGTTCGAACTGGCCGTCGCGCGTGGCGTGCCAGCCCACCGAGCCCAGGTGTTCCCC
>DASWYJ010000194.1:0-14520 GCA_036405035.1 Burkholderiaceae bacterium | reverse complement strand
CTTCTGGATGACCCCGGTCGTTTATCAGGCCAGCATGCTCCCGCAATGGGCCTTGACCGGATTGGCATTCAATCCCGTTTTCTGGGCGATTGATGCAGTACACGGCATTCTCGTCTGGGGGCGTCCGCCGGAATGGCAATCGCTGGTGAAGTTGTCAGGCATTGCCGCAGCTGCGTTGCTGGGCGCCGGTTTGCTCAAGAGCAAGCTGGAGCGACATATTCGGGATTTGCTGTGAGCGATGACGTGATTGTGCTGACCGCCGTCGGCAAGAGTTACCCGATCTTCGAGAAGCCCGTGGACAGGTTGCTTGACGCGTTCGGCGTGCGCAAGCAGCACCGTGTGCACTGTGCGCTGCAGGATATCTCGTTTAGCGTCAAGCGTGGCGAGGCGGTGGCAGTGCTGGGTGAGAACGGTGCCGGCAAATCAACGTTGCTGAAGCTCATCACCGGAATTGCGATTCCCGATGCAGGCAACATTGCTGTGTCAGGGCGGGTTACTGGATTGCTGGAACTGGGAACCGGATTTGATGGTACCTTGTCCGGTCGACAGAACATCCGCATCAACGCCAGTCTGATCGGCATGGATGCCAGCGAGATCGACGCTAAAGAGGAGAGCATCATCGCTTTCGCCGAGTTGGGCTCCTTCATCGACGCTCCGGTCCGAACGTATTCTTCGGGCATGGTGATGCGCCTTGGATTTGCGATTGCCATCCACGCGGATCCAGTGTGCTTTGTCGTGGATGAAGCGCTGTCCGTTGGGGATGCCCGGTTCCAGCAGAAATGCATCAAGCGGATCCGCGAGTTTCGTGCTGCCGGAGGATCCATACTCCTCGTGTCCCACGATCTGAACTCCATCAAACTGATATGCGATCGCGCGATTTTGTTGAACAAGGGCCGCATCGTGTGCGAGGCGGCGCCTGAGATTGCGATACAGACCTATTACCAACTGATTGCCGGGCTGGATGATTCTTCCCGCCATGCGGCCGATGGCGGCAACTACGGTAAGAAGCAGGTTCGGATTTCCTCTGTCGAACTGCTGGATGAACATGGAAACGGCGTTCAGCAATTCACCAGCGGATCACGTGCCCTGTTGCGCATCGGGCTCGATTCCGATGTGCCGTATCACCCATCGATCGGGTTCCTCATACGTGACCGGTTTGGCCAGGACATCTTTGGAACGAATACGGTGCTCCTGGGCCTTGATCTATCCATCGAGCCCGGAAAAAAGGAATACGTATTCGAGTTTCCGATGAATCTCGGACCTGGAAAGTATGGTGTGACGGTCGCGGTGCATACGGAAGACAGCCATGTGCATGATTGCCAGCATTGGATTGACAACGCTGTTGGATTCGAGGTGGCGGGGTTTGTTGGTTCGGTTTTCTCCGGTATCTGCAGCCTGCCGGTGCGGTTTTCCAGTTTGCCTTCCGTGCAATGAAAACACTCTGGATCGATTGCACACGCACAGTGCGCAGCCGCCTGCACACGGGCATCCAGCGGTATGTTCGGGCAACGGTGCGCGAAGCGTTTGCCGCAGCCGATGCCGGGGCCGGCGGCATGCATGTCCGTGCCATATGTTTCGATGGTGTCCGATTCCTGGAGGTCGGCGCATTGGAGCCGCACCCGCTGGAGGCAGGCCGTAGCCTTCAGGGCGGCCATAACAGGCAAGTGATGGGGAAGCGGGTTGATATTGCGGCAGAAGATATTGTTTTGTTGCCCGATGCGGGCTGGTACTGCGACTACCAGCAGGAGCTGTTCCGCTTGCATGCCCGTGGTGTCCGGCTGATCCCGGTGCTGCATGATGCACTTCCCGCCTCGCATCCGCACTATTTCCGCGAGGACGTATCCGTGCGGTTCCGGTCGTATTGGCAGGATCTGTGTGACATGGCGTCCGCCGTTGTGTGTGTGTCCCGTGAAAGTGCAAATGCCCTGCACGGCGGGGCGCTGGCCCCTTTCGCTGGCGTGGGCAAGTTGCATGCGTGGGTCAATCATCCCGGGGCCGATTTTCTTTCCGCCTCTGTACTGCAGGATTTGCGGCCTGCCGACCGGCCGCCGGGCCTCGCATGGGCCATGCAGCAACGCCCTACCGTGTGTGTTGTGGGAACCATCGAGCCCCGGAAGAACCATCGGCTGATTCTGCGGGCGAGCGAAATGCTCTGGTCTGGCGGTGTGGACTTCAACCTCCTGCTGATCGGCAGCGTGGGCTGGCTGTGTGAGGATCTGGTGGAAGAGCTGAACCGGCATGAACAGAGGAATCAACGCCTTTGGAGCGTGCACGGGGCGACAGATGTGGAGCTGGCGCAGCTGATGCGGGCGTCGAATTTCTTGCTGAGCGCTTCCAGCGCCGAGGGGTTTGGACTGCCGGTGGCCGAGGCCGCGTGGCTTGGCGTACCCGTCCTGCTATCCGATATCCCCATTCACCGCGAGGTGGCGCCTCCCCGGCATCGCTTTTTCGGATTGAATGTCCCGGAATTGGCCAACGCGATCGCGTGCACCTTGTCGATGTGGCCCGGGCCCGCCGATGCGGGCGCCGGGGGGGGAGCCACAATAGCACCTGTCCATCAAGGCGGCCAGCCTGTGACGTGGAGTGAGTCGGTCGGCCGTTTGCTACGCTGGATCGATCAGCAAGAACAAGAATGTTGGAGTATGGATGACTCAATCGAATGCGCATGAACTGGACCTGCTGATCGAGCAGGTTACAGCGATGGCCGAGGGAAAGAACTCGGAAGGCCCCGTGACGGTGTCGGTGCCTCCCTGGGAGATCAACCGGTTCCAGCCCATCCGGTTTGGTCCCATCATGTCCAAGTCGACGGGAACCGGTCTCCATCTGGATGATCTGCTTTTCAAGGATGGCCAGGATTTCGTGGCCAACACCTATCGGCTGCTTCTGGGCCGGGAACCCGATGAGCAGGGCGTGGCTGCGTATACCGAAGCCATGCGCCATGACCAGACCAAGCTGGGTGTTGTGCTCGATATCCTGTCATCGGAAGAGGCCCGCAAGCGGGGCGCGGGTGTCACCGGTGCCGGCATTGCGATGAAGTTGTTCCAGTTCCGGCAGATTTTCCGGAAACTGGGCGCTGTCGGAAAGCCCTTTCACCGGCTTTTACTGACGATCTCGGGCGCTTACGAGCGCAACGTGGAGCATCGCAGCAAGCAGCATCACCATATCCTGACATTGTTCGATTCGACGCAGTCTGCTGTGTCCCGGCAGTTCCGCTCATGGATCCATCCGCTGGACAACATGAGTGCGCAACTCTTCCGGATCGACATGGAGATTGATCGCATCAAAGCAGGCATCAAGGAGGGGGCTGAAGCCCAGGCGCCGGATGCCGCGCCAGCCCTGCACGAAGCGTCTGCCTGGGAAAGCTCCCAGGAGGAGTTGGACAAGTACTACCTCGCTTTCGAGGAGGCCAACCGTGGGGACCGCCAGGATATCCTGCAAAAGCTGGCGATTTACGTGCCCTGGCTTGATCGCCACGTGGAGCGTGGCCTGGGGCCGGTCATTGATCTGGGGTGTGGCCGGGGAGAATGGATGGTTCTCCTGCGCAGCAAAGGCATTGTGTCGGTGGGCATTGATTCCAATGCGCTGATGATTGCCGACTGCCGTCAGCAGGGGCTCAATGTCGAGTTCGCCGATGCGGTGGGTTTCCTGAAAGGGCTGGACGAGGGCAGCATTGGTGCAGTCAGTGCATTTCATCTCATTGAGCATCTCCCCTTTGCCAAGCTGCATGCGTTGGTCAAGGAGTGCTACCGGGTGCTCCAGCCCGGTGGGTGGATCCTGTTCGAAACGCCCAATCCGGAGAATGTGCTCGTTGGCAGCCATACCTTCTACAGCGACTTTACGCACCGGAATCCGGTGACCCCCACTGCCCTGCAGTTCCTGGCCGCACACCATGGCTTCCGGGAGCTGGAAATCGTGCGCAGCAATCCCTATCCACCAGAGGCCCGGGTTCCTGGTAACGATCCGTTGACAGAGCGGGTCAATGGCCACCTGTGCGGCCCGCAGGATTTCGCCTTGATCGCACGCAAGTAACCATCTCAAGATGAAAATCCTCGTTGCAGCAACCATGACGCCGTTCCAGACTGGTGGAGCAGCGCACCATATCCAGGGCTTGGTCAATGCGCTGTCGGCAGCAGGGCATGAAGTCGACCTCATCCGGCTGCCGTTCAAGTTCGAGCCTGAGGCCGATGTCATGCGCTCCATGGAGTATGCGAGCGCCCTGGACATGTCCCGTCCGAACGGAATCAAGGTTGATCGTGTGATCAGCCTGCAGTTTCCGGCCTGGGGTATCCAGCATCCGGACCATTGGGTCTGGGTGATGCACCAGCATCGCGCTGTCTACGAGCTGTATGACGGATTGCCCTATTCACGCGAGCGCGAATTGCTGCGCGAGAAGGTGATCGAGTTCGACAATCGCCATCTGGGTTCGGCCGTGAAGGTTTTCGCAAACTCGCAGCGTGTCGCGCAGCGGATGCTCCGTTTTAATGACATCCAGTCGAAACCCCTGTACCACCCTCCCGCATTCGCCGACAAGTTTCACCTGGGAGCTGCGCTGGACTATGTATTCTTTCCGAGCCGGCTTGAGACGCTGAAACGGCAAAGCCTCCTGATCAAGGCCGCGGCGCGGATGCGCTCTTCGCTGAAGATACTGATCGCGGGCAGCGGGGGGCAGCAGTACGCCTTGCAGCAAATGATCAACGAAGGGAATCTGAACCACAAGGTCCGGCTCCTTGGTGCGCTCACGGAGGAGCAGAAGATCGTTTTCTACGCGAACTGCCTGGCCGTGGCTTTCCCCCCCTTTGACGAAGACTATGGATACGTCACGCTCGAGGCGATGCTTTCTTCCAAGCCTGTACTCACGTGTACCGATTCAGGGGGGCCACTGGAATTCGTGCGGCATGAAGAAAACGGATGGATCTGTGAACCGGATCCCGTGGCGATCGCCGAGCGTCTCGACTGGATGGCTGCACACAGGGAGCAGGTCGGGCAGGCCGGTTTGCGCGCCAGAGAATCGATGGCCCTGCAAAATCTGCGATGGGATGATGTTGTTGAGCAATTGACGGCGGCATCATGAAGGTTGCGCTGATCGCACCCGGAGCGGTGCCGTTCGTGCGTGGCGGTGCCGAGAATCTCTGGATGGGCCTGCACCAGGCACTCAACGAGCTGCCCGGCGTGCATGCGGATATCGCGAAGTTGCCCTCCCCCGAGAGAAATCTGACGGAGGTATTGCAGAGCTACTACGATTTCTGTCGCCTCGATCTATCGGGCTACGATCTTGTCATCAGTACAAAGTATCCGGCCTGGATGGTCAGGCACCCGCGGCATGTAGTCTACATGCAGCACAAGCTGCGCGGGCTCTACGACACCTATCCCGCGTCGCTGCCGCGGCAGTTGCAGGGAGCAGCTCTGGAGGGCGCCGGGTTGCCCACGAGGATCGTGCGTGCGCTGCTCGGGGAGTTCCAGCCGGACCTCGACAGGCAGTCGCTGGCCTTGACGCTCCTGCAGTTCACCAAACAGCTTGCACCTTCCAGCCCTTTTCTCCAATGGCCGGGGCCCTTCGCCAGAGCATGTGTGCATCTGCTGGATGCTGTTGCATTGCACAACGCAGAGATCGAGCGGTTCTACGCCATTTCGGGGACCGTGGCCTCGCGCAACGGCTATTTCCCCATCACCGCCAATCCAAAGATACTGCACCATCCGACAGGACTGGCGGGGCTGTACTCCGGGAGCAGCGACGCCATTTTCTGTGCAAGCCGCCTTGATGCTCCCAAACGCACGGAGCTGCTGGTCAGGTCGTATTTGCTGGCGACCCGGCACCATGCCATGCCCATGCTGCGCATCGCCGGCCATGGCGCGGAATGGTCACGGCTGCAGTCATTGGCCAGCACGTCCCGCAAGGTCGCGCTTCTGGGGCATGTCGACGACCGCCAGCTGGTGCATGAGTATGCGGACGCGCTGTGTGTCGCATTCATTCCCAAGGATGAGGACTACGGCCTGATCACCGTAGAGGCCATGCTCAGCGGCAAGGCAGTTCTGACCACCACCGATTCGGGAGGCCCCACCGAACTGGTGGCGTACGGACAAACGGGGCTCCTGGCGCAGCCTGATGAAGAGTCCATCGCCCAGATGCTTTGTCGTGCCGTGGCAGACCGAAAGGCCACCGTGCAGATGGGGCGCCAGGCCCTGGAGCGGATTTCCCAGGTCGCATCATGGCGGCAACTGGCCTCCGAGCTCGTCTATGGTGATGCGTTGCCAACGACGGGCCTCCTCCCCGCGCGTGGTTCCGGTTCCGGTACAGAAACGCGGCGCCGCAACCGTCTGCGTGTTGTCGTGCTGAATACTTTCCCCATCGAGCCTGTCGTCAGTGGTGGCCAGCGGCGGCTGTGGAACCTGTACAAGGCGCTGGCCCAGTACATGGACGTCCACTTTGTGACACTGGGGCAATCCTGGCATCGCCGCGTGAACCGCGAGCTGGCTCCCGGTTTGACGGAAGAGTGTGTGCCGGGGACCGCTGTGCTGGCGCTGTTCCAGTATCAGCTGGAGCGCCGCCTCGACGGGGTATCCGCAGGGGATCTGGCGCTGGTTCTGGCGCCCGAAAAGGCACCCAACTGGGTGCAGGCGTGTCGTGATGCGGCGCGTGATGCGGACATTGTTGTCTGCTCACATCCGTATGCATTCAGTGCGATTCAGGATGCACTTCCCGATCTTCTTGTATACGAGTCCCACAACGTGGAGTCGGACCTCAAGGCCTCCATGTATGGCCAGCATGATTGGGCGACCGCGGCCGTCAGTGAACTGGAGGCGGCCTGTGTCCGCGCATCCGTGGGGGTCACGGCCTGTAGCCAGGAGGATGCCAATCGACTGGCTTCGCTGTACATTCATGCCCCGGATTCCAAGGCCCTGTGTGTGGTCGCCAATGGGGTGGATACGCGGGTGCAATTGGTGGCGGAGGGTGTGCGCGCTGCGGCCAAGTCCAGGGTGGGGGTGCGTCGGCCCCTGTTTCTGTTTATTGCCAGTGCCCACGGGCCCAATGGACAGGCGCTCGAATTGATCGTGCAGGCGGCACGGCAACGCCCGCAGGTGGATTTTGTCGTGCTCGGGTCGGTTGCCAGCATGACCGTAGCTGCGGGGCTTCCGCTCAACGTGCGGATGCTGGGAACGGTTTCCGATGAGATCAAGCAGGTCTGGCTGGAGATAGCGGACTGGGGCCTCAATCCCATGCTGTCGGGCTCAGGCACCAATCTGAAAATTACCGAGTACGCCTGCGTGGGCCTACCTTTTCTCAGCACGGCTTTTGGCGCCCGCGGGGGGTTGCTCTCGGCAGGGGAGCACTACCTGGAGGTCGATAGCGATGCGCTCGTTGCCGGCATCGACCGTGCGGTAGCCATGCCGGCGCAGGAATCCATGGCCATGGCGCGGCGTGCGCAGCAACAGATATTGCGGTATGCGGACTGGGAGCTCATTGCGGAGCGTTATGCATGTTTCCTGCACGGCATTGCAATACAGCGCAGGAAGCACCAGCCGGTGGCTCAGGAGGCAATGCCATGAGCGGTGAGAGGCCTGCATGCTGAAAATTGCGATGGGTGGCACATCGCTGGCATCTCCCCTGACAGGGATTGGCCACTATACGAACCAGTTGGTGCGGGGGCTCGGACAGGAGGGGTATCAGCTGGGGCTTTTCATGGGCGCACACTGGACCTATTACCCTTCGGCCGATGCGGGGGGGCGTGCGGGCGCAGCGGCACAGCCGGGATCAGGTGCGGCCGGAGCCTGGCTCTACACGGGCCTGAAACGTCTCGTCCGGAGGATGCTCCCCCACAGCCGGGAGCACGTGCGCCGGCTGCAGCAGCGCGCGTTTACGCGGGGCGTCGAGAAATTCAAGCCCGACCTGTACCACGAGCCCAACTTTCTGACATGGCGGTTCGACGGCCCCACCGTCACAACCGTGCACGATCTCGCATGGATACGGCATCCGGAAACGCATCCGCAGGAGCGGGTTGCCCTGATGGAGCGGCACTTCGAGCCGGCCATCTCGCACGCCAACGCCATCATCGTCGTCAGCGAGTTTGTGCGACAGGAATTGCTGGATGTGTTTCCCTCGGTGGGCCAGAAAATACATGTCATTCGCAATGGTGTGGATGGCTCCTTTCATCCCATGCAGGCAGCACAGACCCAGCCGGTGTTGTCCAGGTACCGGCTCCAGCATGGCCGGTACCTTCTGGCCCTGGGAACCCTGGAGCCCCGGAAGAACCTGATTGCGGCCATCAATGCCCATGGGCGCCTGCCGCAGGCGCTGCGGCAGGCGTATCCACTGTGCCTTGTCGGCACCAAGGGCTGGCTGCACCAGGACCTCGACCGGCAGGTTTCTGCTGCGGAAAGCGCCGGCTGCCTGCGGTGGCTGGGGTATGTTCCGCAGCAGGACTTGCCTGCGGTGGTGGCTGGTGCCACCGCCATGCTCTATCCCTCGATCTACGAAGGATTCGGTCTTCCCCCTCTGGAGGCCATGGCCTCCGGGGTGCCGGTGATCGCCTCGACGGCAGGTGCTGTTGTCGAAGTGGTCGGCGATACCGGCTGGCTCTGCCCCGCACACGACCACGACGCTTTTGCACAGGCGATGCGGGAAGTGATCGAGGGCGGGGCCGCAGGCTGCCAGGCAAAGGTGGCCCAGGCCCGGCAGCGGGCTGCAGGTTTCCGTTGGGATGATGCGGTTCGCGCGACCCGGCGCGTGTATGCGTCACTGGTGTGACGGCGTGCCAGCGGTTGCACATGTCGGGCGTTGCTTGCCGGGCCGCATCCCCATGGGGTTGGCAGTAGTTTTCCATCCAGTCTGACCAGACACAGGAGGCGCGTGGCTACGGCCAAGGGTCGGCGGCCGCATTTCCCGAGGTGCTCGCCCGCAAAGGGCGCCAGCCGGGCAGGTCATAATAGTTCGGACTTGGGGTACTACACATATGGTATTGCTGACATTGATCAGCGCGTTCATTGCGTTTCTGGGAATGTTGTTCCTGGTCCGCAACACTTTGGATCACGCAAAAACCTATCCACTCGGTTTGCCGCAGCGGTTTCATGAAGGTGATGTTCCCCGCCTGGGTGGGGTTGCCATGGCGGGTGCGGTGACCGTCGGCTGGGCCAGCAGTGTGCTGCTGCAGGCGCTAGGCCAGCCGCTGAATGTGCCGGTCGGCTGGCCCGATGTCCTGACCTGGATCGGTGTCATGACGCCTACCGTGGTGGGGGGGTGCATCGAGGACATCACGCAGAAGCTCAAGGTATGGTGGCGGCTGCTCCTCACGACGTTCTCGGGCTTCCTGGCGGTTTACTGGATGGGGCTCACCGTTCCGCGGATCGGCGTGGAGTGGATCGACACCCTGTGGGCGGCGTGGCCCATTCTGGGGATGCTGCTGGCATTCATTGCCGTATGTGGCCTGCCCCATGCCTTCAACATCATCGACGGATACAACGGCCTGGCCGGAACGGTTTCATTGCTGATCTGTGCCGCGCTGGTCCATGTGGCGCTGCAGGTGGGCGATCGGCACCTGGCTGCCATGGTGTTGTGCCTGGTCGGCGCAACGGCTGGCTTTCTGGTCTGGAACTACCCGCGCGGATTGATCTTTGCGGGTGATGGCGGCGCCTATCTGTGGGGCGTGGTGATTTCGGTCGCGTGTATCGCACTGGTGCAGCGCAATCCGGCCGTGTCCCCGTGGTTTCCGATGCTGCTGCTGATCTATCCCGTCTGGGAAACGATGTTTTCCATTTACCGGAAACTGGCCCGGGGCACGGATCCCAGCGTGGCGGACGCGTTGCACTTCCACCAACTGATCTACCGGCGCATCGTTCGCCGTGTTTTCCATGATGACCATGCGCGCCGGGCATTGATGCGCAACAACCGGACCTCTCCCTACCTCTGGGGGTTTGCCATCCTGACCGTGGTGCCAGCCGTTCTGTTCTGGACCCACACGCCGCTGCTGATGTTCTTTTGTTTTCTGTTTGTGGTCAGCTACGTGGCGGCCTATTTCGCCATTATCCGGTTCAAAGTACCGGGGTGGCTGCGGCACTGAGTGCCGGCCCCTGATGCTGGCTGTTCGGCTGCCTGTTGTGCCCCATGCCGGGGGTGACATCAGCCTGGAACCGGTGATGCGGCACAATTCTTCCCATCGAAAACACTGCGGTGCCTGTCATGAGCCATAAATTCTCCGGTGTGGACCGGATTGAACCGGAATTTGAATCCCTGTCCTCCCAGCCTGCGGCTTCCGTGGCCCCTGCCACACCTGCGGATGCTGTTCCATCGGCACCGCTGGCACCGGCACCCGCCGGTGCCGGTGGGCCGGAGTCCGTTGCACCGCGCGACAAGGCGGAAATCCTGGCCCAGGCGCTGCCGTACATCCGCAAATTCCACGGCAAGACCCTGGTCATCAAGTACGGCGGCAATGCCATGACCGACCCGGCACTGCAGGCCGATTTTGCCGAGGACGTGGTGCTGCTCAAGTTGGTCGGCATGAACCCGGTGGTGGTCCATGGCGGTGGCCCGCAGATCGAAACGGCGCTGAACCGGCTCGGCAAGAAGGGCGAGTTCATCCAGGGCATGCGCGTGACCGATGAAGAAACCATGGAAGTGGTGGAGTGGGTGCTGGCCGGCCAGGTGCAGCAGGACATCGTGGGCCTGATCAACCAGGCCGGCGGCAAGGCCGTGGGCCTGACGGGCCGCGACGGCGGGCTGATCCGCGCGCAGCAGCTCAAGATGCAGGACAAGGACGACCCCACCAAGGAATACGACGTGGGCCAGGTCGGCGACATCGTGTCGATCGACCCCAGCGTGGTGAAGGCGCTGCAGGACGACGCCTTCATCCCTGTCATCAGCCCCATCGGCTTTGGTGAGAACAACGAGAGCTACAACATCAATGCCGACGTGGTGGCTGGCAAGCTCGCCACCGTGCTGAAGGCAGAGAAGCTGGTGCTGCTGACCAACACGCCCGGTGTGCTCAACAAGGCCGGCACCCTGCTGACCGACCTGACCGCGCGCGAGATCGACGAAATGTTCACTGACGGCACCATTTCCGGGGGCATGCTGCCCAAGATCTCATCGGCGCTGGATGCCGCCAAGAGCGGTGTGAATTCGGTCCACATCATCGATGGCCGGGTGCCGCATGCCATGCTGCTGGAAATCCTGACCGAGCAGGCGTACGGAACCATGATCCGCTCGCATTGAGCGGGGCGGTGCGTGCGGGCGCCTCAGCGGGCGCCGCGCGCGGCCTGTGGCATGCAGGCCCGGCACAGCTGCAGCGCCAGCCGTGCCAGCGCCTGCCGGCCGTCGGCGGGCCAGCCGGTTGCCGGCAGGCCTTTGACAATGCCGTCCACCCGGTGCGCAGCGGCCAGCAGGCGGTCGAGCAGCGGGGCATCGAGCCGGGGCAGGGCCCGCTCGAACAGCTTTTCCCGCACCCCCCAGATGCGTTGTTCGCGCAGTGCCATCGGCATCGGCCGCCCGGCGTCGAGAGCGCCGCGCAGGCGGTGCAGGGCGCGGATGTCTTCGGCCAGCGTCCAGTGCACCAGCACCTCGGCCACACCTTCGGCCTGCAGGCCGTCGAGCATGCGCTCCACCCGCACGGGCTGGCCTGACAGCACGGCCTCGCTGAGCTTGAAGACGTCGTACCGCGCCACGTCGAGCACGGCCTGTTCGATCTGCGCAAAGTCCAGTTCACCCGCCGGGTAGAGCAAGGCCAGCTTCTGGATCTCCTGGTGTGCTGCCAGCAAATTGCCTTCCACCCGGTCGGCAAAGAATTGCAGCGCGCGCTGGCCGGCTTCGCCACCCTGGGCGCGCTGACCCTGCAGCTGCAGGCGCTGGGCGATCCAGGCCGGCAGCGCGGCCCGCTCCACCGGGTCGATCTGCAGCGTGGCGCCGTTCTGCTCCAGCGCAGCAAACCAGGCGCTGGTGCGGGTGGCTTTGTCGAGCCGCGGCAGCAGCACCAGCGTAACGGTGGTGTCCTGCCCCTGCGACTGCTCGGCCAACTGCTGCAGCGTTGCACTGCCCTCCTTGCCGGGCTTGCCGGAAGGAATGCGCAGCTCGATCAGCTGCCGGTCGGCAAACAGGCTGAGCGCGCTGCCGGCGGCCAGCACCGCGCTCCAGTCGAAATGGGCGCCGGCCACGGTGAACACGCTGCGCTCGGTATGGCCACGCGCACGGGCTGCGGCGCGGATGGCATCCGCCGCCTCCTGCACCAGCAGCGGCTCGTCGCCGTGAATGGCGTACAGCGTGCGCAGCCCCTTCTGCAGATGGGGCGCGAGTTGCGAAGCGGCCAGCTGCATGGGCCGGGCTTCAGGTGGTGCGGATGGTGCCGAGCCGGCGCAGCAGCTGCTGCACCACGTCTTTTTCCATGTCGCGGTAGAGCAGGGCTTCTTCGGCTTCCTTGGCGAGCGCGGCGGCTTCGTTGAAGCTCAGGTCGCGCTGCTGGGTGATTTCGGTTTCGGGAATCAGCTCGGTGCCGTCCTTGCGCCGCAGGCGGAACTTGAACAGCAGGCGCAGCTGGAATTCGCGCACCTGGCCCGAGGCATTGATGCCCACCACCACCTTCTGGCGCAGGTCCGACAGCACGTCGAGCAGCACGTCGGCCTCGTTGATCTGCTGGCGGTCGGTGATGATGCGCACGTTGCCACTGCTGGCGAGGTTGCGGCGGAACTGCAGGCCCAGCGAGGAGGCGGGCGCGAAGCCCGAGTACAGCGTCTGGAAGTCGAAGTTCGGCGCCTGCCGCAGCGTGAAGCCGCAACCGGCCAGCAGCAGGCCCAGCGCACCCGTGCCGGCGAGTTTCAGGGAAGTGCGGCGCTGCATGCTCAGACCACCAGATTGACCAGGCGGCCCGGCACCACGACCACCTTCTTCGGTGCCGCGCCGGCGGCGAGCTGCACGAAGACGGGGCTGGCCAGCGCGATGGCCTCGATGGCGGCGCGGTCGGCCTGGGCCGGCACGGTGATGGCGCCACGCAGTTTGCCGTTGATTTGCAGCATGAGTTCGATCTCGTCCTGTTCAAGCGCCTTCGGGTCCACCGTGGGCCACGGAGCGTCCAGCAGCGGGCCGGATGCCGCAGCATAGCCGAGCTGCGACCACAGCGCATGGGCGATGTGCGGGGTGGCCGGGTAGATGCACCGCAGCAGGATGCCGAAGCCCTCGCGCACGGCGGCCGCCGCGCCCGCGCTGTCGGTGGCCTTGAAATCTTCCAGCGCGTTGAGCAGCTTCATGGCGCCGGAGACCACGGTGTTGTACTGCATGCGCTGGTAGTCGTAGTCGATCTGCTTCAGCACGGTATGGATTTCCAGCCGCAAGGCCTTCGATTCTTTGCTAAAAGTGGTCGTGTCCAGCGTCGATTCTGCATTGTTTGCTATTAATTGCGTAGCGTGCAGGCGGGCGCCGAAATTCCAGACGCGGCGCAGGAAGCGGTAGCTGCCTTCCACCGCGGCGTCGTTCCACTCCAGCGTGGCCTCCGGTGGCGCGGTGAACATGGTGTACAGGCGGGCGGTGTCGGCGCCGTATTTCTCGATCAGGTCCTGCGGGTCCACGCCGTTGTTCTTGCTCTTGCTCATCGTGCCCACGCCTTCGTAGGTGATGGCGGTGCCGGCGGGCAGATCGCCCTTGGCGGCCTTGAGCTTCGCGCCGATGACCTTGCCCGACGCGTCGTGTTCGTCTTCCACCTCGTGCGGCCAGAAGTATTCGATGCCGCCCTTGTCGCTCTTGCGCGAGTAGATGTGGTTCAGCACCATGCCCTGGGTCAGCAGCTTGGTGAAGGGCTCGTCGATGGTGACCAGCCCCAGGTCCCGCATGACCTTGGTCCAGAAGCGGGCGTACAGCAGGTGCAGGATGGCGTGTTCGATGCCGCCGATGTACTGGTCCATGCCGCTGCCGCCGGTTGGCGTGCTCTGGTCACGCATCCAGTAGTCGGCGCCACCGGCCACCATGGCGTCGCTGTTCTGCGGGTCGCAGTAGCGCATGAAGTACCAGGAACTGTCCACAAAGGTGTCCATGGTGTCGGTTTCGCGGCGGGCGGGCTTGCTGCAGACCGGGCAGTTCACACCGGCATGGAAACCGGCATGCTTGTGCAGCGGGTTGCCCGAGCCGTCGGGAATGCAGTCCTGCGGCAGCACCACCGGCAGATCCTTCTCCGGCACCGGCACGGCGCCATGCTCCTCGCAATGGATGATGGGAATGGGCGTGCCCCAGTAGCGCTGGCGGCTCACGCCCCAGTCGCGCAGCCGCCAGGTGGTTTTTTTCTCGCCCAGTCCCTGGTCCTGCAGCGCCTGGGCAATGGCGGTGACCGCATCGCCGTAGGACAGGCCGCTGAAGTTGTCGGAGTTGACGGTCACGCCGCGCTGCTTGTCGCCATACCAGTCCTGCCAGTGCTGGTAGTCGAAGGTTTCTCCATCGACCAGCACGACCTGGCGGATCTCGATGCCGTACTTCAGCGCAAAGGCGAAGTCGCGCTCGTCGTGGGCGGGCACGCCCATCACCGCGCCGTCGCCGTAGCCCATCAGCACGTAGTTGCC
>DASWYJ010000193.1:0-15404 GCA_036405035.1 Burkholderiaceae bacterium | reverse complement strand
AGTGGCAGCGCGGACGACGCAGCCGGGGCCGCTGCCGCGGCCGTGCCGGCAGCGCCAGGCGCTGCGGCCAGCAGGCTGGCCTCATGCACCCAGGAACGCAGCGCATCCACCCCCGGCTCGCCCAGCACCCGGGCGCGCCCGGACATCATGCCGTGCACCAGATCGGGCGCGGCGCGGCGCGGGCTGGCGGGCTGCAGCTGCACACGGGCCTGCACGTCGGCAATGCGCTCGGTGGTCAGCGGGTGGCTGCGCAGGTAGGGAAAGGAGCCGTTGTCGTTGAGGCGCGAGGCCTGCTGCAGCTTCTCGAACATGCTGGCGAAAGCCTGCGGCTCGAAGCCGGCGCCGGTCATGACGCCGTAGCCCACGCGGTCGGCCTCCCGCTCCATGTCGCGCGAGAAATTGAGCTGGTTCTGCACCGCCAGCGCCTGGCCGCCAGTGATGGCGGCGTTGGCGGCGTCCGGGTTCTTGCGGGCGGCCAGCGCGCCGAGCACCATGGCGGCCAGTATCCAGGGGGCCTGCTGGCTCTGCTTGGCCATGAGCCGGGAGATGTGGCGCTGGGTGACGTGGCTGAGCTCGTGGCCCAGCACCGAGGCCAGTTCGTCGCGCGAGGTCACGAGGCCGATCAGCCCGAGGTTGACGCCGAGGTAGCCGCCGGGCAGCGCAAAGGCGTTGACGGTGCGCTCGCGGTTGATGAACAGCTCCCAGGCAAAGCGCTCGTCCAGCTCCGGGCTCAGTTCGCCACGGCTGCGGGCAGCGGCCATCAGCGGCAGCCAGATGCTTTGCAGGTAGTCGACCAGCAGCGGGTCGTCCATGTAGTCGGGGTCGCGGTAGATCTCGCGGGCAATGCGGTCGCCGAGCCGGCGCTCGGCGCTGGCGGTCATGTCGGCGCCGTCGCCCAGGCTGGGCAGCTGGGCCCGCGAAAGGCCTACAGGCACTATCAAAGTGCTAGCTATCAAGACAGCAGCGACGCTGGCCAATGGCCTTTTTCGCATGACGAATGGGGTCAAAACGGGTCCAGTGGCAAGTAGCCCAGGATCTGGGCGCTAACGGGATCGAGCAGCACGGTCCAGAAGGTCTTGCGGCCCACCAGCGGAACATACACCAGCGTGTCGGCCGGCCGGCCGGTGGCGGCCACCGCGGCGTCGATCTCGGCGGCGCGGGCGGCAAAGCGCTGGCGCAGCGCCAGCACCGGCTTGGCCTCTTTCAGCACCTCGTCGCGGGCGGCGGCATAGGGCTGCCAGAGGTCGGGCCGGGCGCTGAGGCTCACGCCCGCCACCGCGGCCATGGTGGAGTCAAACTGTTCCTTGCTGTCCTTGAACGGGCGCAGCGACAGCACATCCGGGCCGGTGAAGGGCAGCGGCGTGATGCCGGGCGGCGCCTGGGCGATCAGTTCTTCGGGCACCTCGATGGCATGGACCACGCGGAAGCGGTTGTACTCGAACACCAGGTGCACCGGCCGCGCCACGGCCACCGTCCACAGCCCGTAGCCGAGCGCGGCGAGCTGCAGCAGGCCCACGATGGCGAGGTCGCGCCGCAGTTCTTTCCAGGGCTTCTTGCGGTTGAAGATGGCCAGCGTGATCAGCGGGCCCATCACCACGTCGACCGAGACGACCAACAGGAACAGCTCGCGCCCGCCCGACAGCTCCGGGTAGGGCTGCGGATACCACAGGCCAAACACCAGGGCGGCGGCCAGGGCGGCGATGGCGAGGCTGATGAGAAGATGGATACCGGCGGCGCGCAGCCGCTCTTTCCAGGGGGACATGGCTCTATGATCCTCGTTGCGTGTGAACGTTCTGTAAATGATTTTGACCTGAAACCAGCGACACCATGAGCACATTGACACATTTCGACAGCCAGGGTTTGGCGCACATGGTGGACGTGGGCGGCAAGGCCGCCACCCACCGGGTGGCGGTGGTGGCCGGCACCATCCGCATGCTGCCGGCCACGCTGGCCATCATTGCCGGCGGCACCGCCAAGAAAGGCGACGTGCTGGGCATTGCCCGCATCGCCGGCATCCAGGCGGCCAAGAAAACCAGCGACCTCATTCCGCTGTGCCACCCGCTGGCGCTGACCCGCGTGGCGATTGATTTCACGCTGGACGAGGCGCAATCGGCCGTGCACTGCACCGCCACCGTGGAAACCGTGGGGCCGACCGGCGTGGAGATGGAAGCGCTCACCGCCGCTTCGGTCGCGCTGCTCACCATCTATGACATGTGCAAGGCCGTGGACCGCGGCATGACCATGACCGACGTGCGCCTGCTGGAAAAACACGGCGGCAAGTCCGGCAGCTTCGTCGCCTAAGGTTGCGCCGTGGCGCGTACGGCGCCGGGCAGCGTGTGGTTGCCGGCCACCCAGGTGGCATAGGCGTCGGGATAGGCCGCGCGAAAACGCGCCAGATGCGCCAGCGCCTCGTCATCGCGGCCCAGCATCACCGCGCTTTCAATGAGCTTTTCCACCACCCGCGCCTCGGGTGAATAGTGCAGCACGGCTTGCGCCTGCGCATACACGGCGGCCGCATTGGCCGGGCGCAGATCGGTGGTGGTGAGCGTGGCAAAGGCCACCTGCTGGCGGAACAGCCACGACGCCTGCGCCTGCTCCAGCGTGTGCTCCCGGTAGGCCGGCGCGCGCGCGTCGGCGGCCAGATACACCTGGCTGATGCGCCGGTAGTCCCACGCCGCATAAGCCACACACGCTATCATTACAGAAGCAATAAACGCTTGTGTGGCGCTGACCATGGGCACTTTTTGCACGTAAACGGGCGTTTGTGGCACCGCCGGCCGCAACAGCAGCCCCAGCGCCAGCCCGGCGGCCATCTGGAACGGGCCGTACCACAGCGGGTACTCGAGCAGGCTGTGCAGGCCGATCACCAGCAGCACGCCCCACGCCATCTGCCGCGTGGCATCGCGCTCCCGCCAGGGCCGCGCCCGCAGCACCGCCCAGCCGACCGCGCCGAGCAGCAGCACCGCCGCCGGCACCCCCAGCTCCACCGCGAGATGCAGCGGCAGGTTGTGTGCGTTGTCCAGGATGTCGCAGAAACGCGGGCCGTCGACCAGCGTGAGGTAGTGCGCCCGGTCGAGCTCGCCCCAGCCCCAGCCGGTCCAGGGCTGCCAGGCCGTCAGCTCCAGCACATTGGCCCACAACACGCTGCGGCTGTGGCAGCCCACATCCTGCGTAAGGCGCCAGAAAGCGCTGTCGGCATGGCCACGCCCGGTGGCGTCGAGCAGCCAGGGCAGGCCTGGCGTTGCCACGGCATAGGCCAGCAGCGCCCAGCCCATCAGCCGCACCGGCGCAGCACGCCAGCCACGTGACCACCACCCCGCCAGCAGCGCCAGCACCAGCAGCTGCAGCAGCCCGGTGCGCGATGCCGACGCCGCCGTGCCCAGCGCCAACAACACCGCCGCCGGCACCGCCAGCCGGCGCAGGTAGCCCTGCGCCACCAGCCAGCCCAGCGCCACCAGACCGATCGCCGTGAGCGAAGCGAACTGGTTGCGCTGCCGCAGGTTGGCATAGGCCTCGCCCGCTGCGGCGGTGTTGATCCACGGTGCGAAGACGTGCGCAAGCTGGAAATACTGCAGCAGCGCGGCCACGCTGCTGAGCAGCGCCGCCGCCAGCCAGGCGCTGGCGAGCCAGGAAGGTGCCGCCGCCGGAGCCGACGCGTACCATGCTGCAGCCAGTACCGTGGCCAGCGCCGCCAACAGGCCCACACCTTCATGGCCGGCAAACCCCAACGCCCCGATGCAGGCCACCAGCAGCCAGGCGCCCACACCCAGCGCGGGCAGCCAGCCAGCTGCGGCTCCCATGCGAGGCCCTGCCGCCACGGGCCGGCACGCCACCAGCACCGCGGCGCAGGCGATGCTGACCAGCAGCGGCACCACCGCCGGGCTGGGGCCGCTGGCGAGGGGATTCAGCCAGGGTAGCAACAAGACGCCGCTCACCGGAAAAATCATATGCAGGGGTAACGACACAACTGTTCGGCCGCAACACGTGGCATACCACTCACGGTATCTGCACCGCCTTCAACTGGGGATACCGGCTCTCGGCCTGCTCGCGCATTTCTTGACTGACAGTACGGTAATACCATTTCCCGTACATACCGCGGATCATTTTCATTTCACGCGCAGCTCCCTCTGGATCACCGTTCAGCCCCAACGCCAGCGCATACCGGTAGTTGAGTGCCGCGTAGCCAAAGCGACTGGACACACGGGCCAGATTAGCCAGGGCTTCCGGATCCATTCCAGGCACCGGCTGTGTACGTGTCGCTCGCAACATCGCCGCCATATGCGACGACACCCATACCGATGGGATTTCATAGCTTTCGGGCGTCCGACCGATGCGCATATTTTCAAAGCGGGTCATGCGGAAGTCTTCTTCAATCAAGAAATACTCGTAGACAAAATAACCGCCGATCGCTATCCACAGTGCCGTGCACATAGCAACCGGGCCAGTTCCCATGCGAAGCGATCCCTCTTTGCTCCGCTGCATGGATGCCTCGACCACGCCAACCATGAATCCCGCCGGCAAAAGGAAATATCCATAAGCAAACGGGTATTCCACCATGCTATGTACCGCCAGCGGGACTAGGCACGCAAACGCATATACAGCCTTTACACCATATACGCGACGGCATCGGCTTATGAACCAGTATGCGCCAGCCGCCGCAAAAACCAATCCCAACGGAATACCATTCCACGCCAACAAATCCAACAGCATGTTGTGCGCATAGTCGGTGCTCAGTTCTCCCGGAAACTGGGCCGCACCGGGCATTTGGGCACGAACAGTGAGGTTCCAGCCATAGCCGAAAAACGGCTGTTGCAGAATTCCATAGCCAATTTGTTTCCACATCAAGGTGCGCCCGCTGGTTCCCTCGAGCGACAACCCACGCTCACCTATCAGCAATATCTGCGACAGATAAGGCAATACCCATGTGGCGAGAAGAAACGTCGCCGCCCACACGACAACGCCGATCAGCGGCAGCCGGGAACCTGCATCACGCCGCTTGAATACAAAATATCCAACAACAGCCAATATGCTGAATAGGCCGGACCGCGAAACGGTCAATACAACCACGGTCGTCAGGAACGCAACACTGAGAACCAGTACTGGACCGCCAATCCTGCGCTCTTCATACAAGTAGGCAAGGCCAATGACCCCCATCAAGAGCAAGGTCGACAGGTGATTCGTTTGTGCAAGATTGCCCAATACGCGCTCGCCGATACCACTCTCGGTCATGAAAATATCGAACCAGCCTTCGAGACCCAAATACTGCAGCACCCCAATGCACGCAGACAGTAGCGCGCCAATCCACAGGACATGCATTACCCCAAGTAAAGATGCCTGAACCGGGGACTTGGCAGTGCCATGGCCATAACCCACTGCTATAGCGGCCAACAGGCCCACAAGATAGAAACTAACGGTTATCGCATCACCCGCAAACGGACTGACACCCAGCGCCAGTTGTAACCACGGTATGGCAAGCGCCAAGAGTAGCCAGAGTGCCAAGCGAGGAAGAGCCACCGCAACGCCTGTGTGGCCCATTCGCCCTACGAACAGCAATGTGACGGCAATGAACGCCATCATTTCCGAATGAAAGCTTGGCCATGGTCGATAGTGGTTTGGCACCAGCCATGCCAGACCCAGCAACACCAGACCCAATCCGGAAGCGCAGCACCCCCAGAAAAAAACGCTCCCGAAGGAGCGTTTTTGAGAAATTAGCGAAGAAATCGCCATTAACCGCGGCACGATCCGGGCAAGAACTTTGGCGGAACACCGCTGGCAGACGAAGGACCACATTTCCATGCAGCAACCGCTTTGCCCACATCGGCTGGGCCCATGACCGCCGTGGCAGAAGCGTCCGAGTAGGGAATCAGGCTGATCGACTTGCCGTCAATTTGTGCGGCATCGATAGCCGTTGCAACAGCAGTCACTGCACCGCTGGCATCGGTCGAAACACTGGAGACATATTTACTGCCAGAACCTGCAGCAATTTCACATCCCCAGCCGTTCGCCGTGGGCAATGAGGCCGTTGCCGATTGATAGACTTCAGTGATAGTGGTGCGGCAAGCAGAAGCAGCCAGAATAACTTCCGACATCTTGGCGCGCTTGGTGTAGTCCTGGTAGGCAGGCAGCGCAACGGCGGCCAGGATACCGATGATCGCAACCACGATCATCAATTCGATCAGGGTGAAACCCTTTTGCATGGAACGCTTCATACAGAAAACTCCTTTGAAAATACAAAATTGACGCTAACGCGCTGCAGTTTTCGTGCCACCCCAAAAGTAAGTAAATACCCTTGGATGATGTGTAGCCCCTCGGTATTCAATGGAGAAATTCCATGACAAATTACGTCGTAACCGCCGGCTCGTTCGGCATGAAATGACAAAGTTGTCGTGATTGATGGGGTATTCGGCGTGCAGGCCATTGGCGTTCAGGCACGGCAGGCACCCGGAAGAAAGGCGGCAGGAATTCCGTCGCTGGTGGCAGGCGTGCATTTCCATACGCCAATACGTTTTCCAATGTCGGAAGGTCCCATCGGTGTCGCGGCCGTGGCGGTTTCGTAGGGCGTCAGGCTGATGGCCTTGCCATCCACATGGACCGGATTGACGTTTTGCGCCCACACCGTCACCACGCCGTTGGCATCGGTTTCCATCTTGCGCACATACTTGGTCCCGGTGCCCTCTGGGATTTCGCAGCCCCAGGTGTTGGCCTGTGGCAAGGCGCCATTGGCGGACTGGTATGCCTCCGTCACAACCGTACGGCAATTGGACGTGGCCATCATCAATTCCGAAAGACGCGCACGGCTGCTGTAGTGCTGGTAGGCCGGAATGGCAATGGCCGCCAGTATCCCGATGATGGCCATGACCACCATCAACTCAATCAGTGTGAAGCCCTTTTGTGCCGTGTACCGCATGTTTCCCTCCCGTTGGCGCGCCGATTCTTGGCACAACCGGGAGGGAAGAATCGGGCGATATGCGGGAGGGAATGGCCGCAAATGCACACATGAGAACTTGTGGCATACAGGGCGGCGCGGCACAAGCCCGCCACCGCTACCTTTGGCGTACTACTTGATGCAGACCGCGCGCACCTGTTTCAGGTCGGTCAGGCCCTGCAGCGCCTTTTCCATGCCGTCCATCTTCAGCGTGCGCATGCCGTTCTCCACCGCCGTGGTGAACAGCAGCGACACCCGGGCCCGCTCCTGCACCAGCTTTTTGATGGCATCGTCCGTGACCAGCAGTTCGTGCAGGCCCACGCGGCCGGAGTAGCCGGTCTGGTTGCAGGTGTCGCAGCCCACCGCGCGGTACAGGCGCAGGCGCCCGTTGTCGCCGTGGCGGGTGATCCATTGCTGCTGCAGCTGGCGGGCCTCGCCTTCGGCATCGTGCACCCAGGCGGGGGTGGCGCGCAGCTCCTCCGCATATTCGGCCACAAAGCGGTGGATTTCGGCCGCATCGGGGAAATAGGCCTCGCGGCAGGTGCAGAGCTTCTTGGCCAGCCGCTGGGCCAGCACGCCCAGCAGCGCGTCGGCAAAGTTGAAGGGGTCCATGCCCATGTCGAGCAGCCGGGTCACGGATTCGGGTGCCGAATTGGTGTGCAGCGTGGAGAACACGAGGTGACCGGTGAGGGAGGCTTCGACACCCATGGACACGGTTTCACGGTCGCGCGATTCACCGACCATGATGATGTCGGGATCGGCGCGCAGAAACGCGCGCATGCACATCGCAAAGTCGATTCCGGCCTTGCGGTTGACCTGGACCTGGCGCAGGCCCTTCTGCGTGATTTCGACCGGGTCTTCCACGGTCCAGATCTTGGTGTCGGGCCGGTTCAGGTGGCTCAGCACCGAATGCAGCGTGGTGGTCTTTCCGGAGCCGGTCGGGCCACACACGTAGAACAGGCCGTACGGCTTGCCCACGGTGTGCAGCAGGCGCTCGCGGTTGTGCGCGGTCAGGCCGAGCTGGTCGAGCGGAATGGGTTCACCGCTGGTCAGGATACGCATCACCACATCCTCGACGCCACCGGTCGAGGGGATGGTGGCCACCCGCAGCTCGATGTCGAGCGGCCCGTACTTGCGGAACTTGATCTTTCCGTCCTGCGGCTTGCGGCGCTCCGAAATGTCGAGGTCGCACATGATCTTGAGCCGGGTCACCATGGCCTGGCGAAACTGTGCCGGCACTTCGATGTAGGGAATCAGCGTGCCGTCGATGCGGAAGCGGATGCCGGTCTTGCCTTTGCCGGGCATGGGTTCGATGTGGATGTCGGAGGCCTTCTGGCGCACCGCATCCACGATGACCTTGTTGACGAACTTGACCAGCTCGTTGTCGGACGCAGCCGAGGCCAGGAAATCATCGGCCGCCCCTTCCTCGTCGAGCAGCGGCACATCCATGTCGGCCAGCATCTTGTCGATGCTGCTCTCCTGCACCACCGGCGCCAGCAGCTGCTTCAGGGTTTCGTCGAATTCGGTCTGGGTGGTCACACGGTAGAGGAAGCGGCCGATGCGCGGGTACACCTGCGGCAGCATGCGCGAGGCCCGGGTGGCTTCGGGATCGATGCACATCACCACCAGCCCGTCGGGCGTTTCCTCCAGCGGTATCCAGCCCTGGCGCTCGACAAACTCGCGCTTGAGCGCACCGTGCAGTGCCACCGTGGGCTGGCGGCCGGCGCCAAAGGGCTCATAGGGCACGCTGAAGAAGCGCGCCAGCGACTGTCCGAGTTGCCCCACCCGCACCTGGTACTGCGTGAGCAACAGGCTTTCCACCGGAACCGCCCGTTCGCGCGCGCTGGTCACGCAGCGCTCCAGCTCCTCCGCCAGCAGCACGCCATCCGTGACCAGGCCGCCATACTTGGTGGGCTTGCGGCGCTTGAGTTCAGCCGCCCGCTCTGCGCGCTGACGCATCGCGGTGGCCAGCGTCTTGCACAGTTCGGCCATGCCCTCGAGCTCCAGCGTGCCGAACGGCAGGTCGTTCTTGGTATTCATGACCTGCAGCACACCGTGCAGCACCCGCCCCTCGAGAACGGGAAACACCAGCATCTGTTTGGTGCGGTAGCCGGAGCGGCGGTCCACCTCCTGCAGGAAGGTCAGGTTGCGGTCGATGGCCTGGAGTTCGGCCTGGTCCGACACATTGGCGATCTTCAGCGGCTGGCGGTGCAGCGCCACGAAGCCGGCGATGCTCTGCGCGCTGACCGGCAGCTTCAGCTCGCTGGTGGTGTTGAGCCCGGTCTTGATCTTGGACACGATCGCGGCCTGGTCGTCGGTGATCGCATACAGCGTCAGGCGATCAGCGTTGAGGACCCGGCAGATGTCGGCGCTGGCGTCGAGCATCAGCTGGTCGATGTTGTCGGTTTCATGGATGCGCGCGGTGACATGCTGCAGCTCCCGGTAGAACATCGCCGCGAAGCTGGCATCGCGCTGTTCCGGGGGCTGCTTCTGCGCCGCAAGAAAGGCCTGCGTCGCACCCAGGTCGGTGGCCTGCGCGCTCACAGCGTGAACTCCTGGCCCGCACTGAGCCAGCGAATCGGATGGCGGTCGCGCGACAGCGACGGGCTGGTGGAGTCGATATGCGCGATTTCGCTCATGATGAGTTCGGTTTCTGCCGGTTTGGTGTGGGTGATGAAGATCGGGAATGCCGAATCCGCAGCGATATTGCCCAGTTCGCTGGCCAGCATCTGCGGCGACAGGTGGCGGCTGCGTTCGGCGAGCTCCTGCTCGCGGTTGCTGAACGCGGTTTCAATGACCAGCATGCCCACATCCAGCTGGTTGATCCGCTGCCAGAAAGCCGGGTTGCGTCCGGTATCCCCGGAAAAAACCCAGCACGGCCCCCCGGCGCTGGCCGCATAGGCCACTGCGGGCACCGTATGTTCGGCCGGCAGCACCTCGATGGTCTTGCCGCTGATCTGCAGCAGCGCGCCGACGGCGATCTCGCGGAACACGATGAAGGGAGCCTCCGGCGAAGGGATGCGCGAGAAATCGGGCCAGATGGTGTCGTTGAACACATGGGTGCGCAGGGCGGCCACGGTCTGGGGCAAGGCATAGACCTGCAGGGGCCGGGTCCGCCGGGACGCCACCGCATCGACCATCAACGGCAGCGCCGCCACATGGTCGAGGTGCGAATGGGTCAGCAGCACATGGTCGATCGCGCCCATTTCGTCGAGCGTGAGATCGCCCACGCCGGTACCGGCATCGACCAGCAGGTCATCGTCGAGCAGGAAGGCCGTGGTGCGGCAATCCCGGGCAATGGCCCCGGAGCATCCAAGCACACGCACTTTCATCGCATCAGGCCCTACTTCGTATCAAAGTTGGTGGTGCCATCCCAGCCGGGATCGGCCGGCAGCCGGCGCAACGCCGCCACCCGGTCGGTATACAGCTGCAGCAGGTGTTTCTTGGCCGGATACTGCCGCAACTCCTGCAGGATGTCATCACATGTTGCCCAATCCTGCGCGCGATAGGCGGCCAGAAGCCGCGCCCAGGCCTGCAATTCCGCCTCGGGAACCTGTTCGCCCGCCTCCGCATCGGCCACCGGCGTGAACACCGACACCGCCTGTGCCTTGCCCATCACCCGCACCCGGTCGAGTTCCAGCCAGACGAAACCCGGCGCAGCACGGCGCGTCGCGTCGCTGGCCACGATATCCACCGCATACGATTTAGACAGGCCTTCCAGCCGCGCCCCGAGATTGACCGCATCACCAATCACGGTGTAGCTGCGCCGCACGTAGGAGCCCATGTCGCCGACACACATCACGCCCGTGTTGATGCCAATGCCGATGCCCACCGCCGGCAGACCCTGGGCCCGCAGTTCCTCGTTGATCTGGTAGACCGAGCGCGCCATCTGCAGCGCGGTCTTCACCGCCAGGCGGGCGTGATCGGGGGTGTCCACCGGGGCGCCCCAGAACGCCATCACGCAATCCCCCATGTACTTGTCGATGGTGCCGCGGTTGCTGCGGATCAGGTCGGTCAGGTGGCTGAAAACGCTGTTCAGCAGCGCCTGCAGCGCGGTGGGCTCCATTTGTTCCGATATCTTGGTGAAGCCGCGCATGTCGCAGAACAGCACCGTGAGCTCCTTGCTCGCCGCCTTCATGCTGTAGCTGTCGGGCTGGAGCAGCATTTCGTTGACGAGTTCGGGTGGCACATAAGTGCCAAACAGCTGCGCCAGTTCACGCTTGGACCGGCTCTCCACGAAATAGCCGTAGCTCATGTTCAGGCCGAAGGCCGACAGCACCATCGCCACCGCCGAGGCCAGCGGCAGCACCTGGCCAAAGGCCAGGTACAACCAGACGTTGAGCCCCACCACCGCACACACGACGATGGCGCTGAGCAGCACCGCGCTGGCCGCGCTCAGCAGCGGCAGCGCGATGGCCAGCGTAAGGCCCGCCAGCACCAGCAACAGCACCTCGTAGCCGGCCGCGTAGTCGGGCTTGACGAACAGCCGGCCATCGAGGAGCCCGGAAATCACGTTGGCATGGGTTTCCACACCGGGGTAGGTTTCGCCCATGGGTGTCACGCGCAGATCGAGCAGGCCGGGCGCGGTGGTGCCCACCAGGACGATCTTGTCCTTCAGTGCCAGGGCTGGTGTGCGCCCCCCCAGCAGGTCGGCGGCCGAGATGTAGCGAAAGGAACCACCGGCCGGGCCGCCGCGCCCCCGGTAGGGCACCAGCACCGCAACCCGCTCATCCACCGGTATGCGCAACTGGCTGGCGCCCTGGGTCAGCACCATGGCTTCCAGCGGATTGCTGCCACCCGACAGGCTGTCCTGGGCAAAGCCCGGATGCACCTGCGGCATGCCCACCAGCGTCCGGAACATCGCCAGGGAAAGCGATTCGTAGTACTGGCCACGGAACTCCGCCACCAGCGGCACGGCCCGCACCACGCCGTCGCGCTCGGTGATGGAGTTGAAGAACCCCGCCATCGGCGCCGCCGTGGCGAGGATGTCGAGATTGGAGCCGTACCCGCTCCAGCGGGTGAAACCCGCCGGCCGCCCCTGCAGCACACTGGTCTCGAACACCGGTTGTGGCAGCACACCGCTGGTGCGGCCATCGCTGTCGGCGGTGAAGTAGTAGCCCAGCACCACCGGCCGGTTTTCCAGGGCCTTGGCAAAGGCGGCGTCGTAGTCGAGGATGGGGGTCATCCGCGTCACCTGGTCGACGAACTTCGGCTGCAGCCGCAGATCGCCCTGGGCCAGCTGGCGCAGCTGCTTCAGGCCCGAGCTTTCGTCGGCTTCGGCGAACACCACGTCGAAACCGACCACGGCGGCACGCTGCCGGTTCAGCAGCTCGCTGACCAGTGTGGCCAGCCAGTTGCGCCCCCAGGGCCAGCGGCCCACCTCGGCCAGGCTTTTTTCATCGATGTCGACGATGACGATGCGCGGATCGGGGGTATTGGGGCTGGTGGCGCGCAGCCGGGCGTCATAGATGATGTCGTCGAAGCGCTGCAGCACATCGATGCGCACCGCACCCACGGCATGCAGCAGCGCCACCAGCAACGGCAGCAGCGTCACCGCTACCCGCGGCCAATGCAGCAGCAGCGTTCGCAGGAAACCACGGACAGCAAGACGGGCGCGCACGGATTGCGGGGCCTATTGCACGAACTGCATGCGATGGGGCCCCAACTCCAGCAGGTCGCCCGGCTGCAGCAACACCGCCTCGGCACCCAGCAGCGTACCGTTGACACGGAAACGCCGTGGCCCGCTGGCATGCGCGATCAGGTAGCCGTCGCCGCTGTGGGTGATGGTGGCCGAACCCTCGCCCGTCTTGCCGATGGTCGTGACCACCTTGGTCAATACCATCTCGCGCCCGACCGCGCTGCCGGCGAGCACCCGGATATGCGCCAGTGCGGGCGCCACGTCGACCACACTGGCGCGCACGGCCTCGGGTGCCGCATCCACCAGCCGGATGCGGAATTTGCCGATTTCCACCGTATCGTGGCTGTGCAGCAGTTCCTTGTGGATGGCCTTGCCGTTCACGTGGGTGCCGTTGGTGCTGCCCAGGTCCTCCACAAAGATGCCGTCACCCTCCACCAGGAAAACCGCGTGCTCGCCACTCACCGCCAGGTTGTCGATGACGATGTCGTTGTAGGGCCTGCGGCCCACGGTGGTGCGGCTTTTTTGCAGCGGCACTTCGCGCACCACCACACCGTCCAGCGAAACGATCACTTTCGGCATGCGCATCTCCCGTTTGCGTTGTTGTCGGCGCCCGGCTGCACCGGCAGGCCTGTCACAGCAGGGCCGGATCCGCATGCCCGGCGTGCGGGCCGACCAGTATCACCGAAATATTATCGCGTCCGCCCCGCGCATTGGCGGCATCCACCAGCGCGTTCGCGCGGTGCGCCAGATTCCCCGGGAGGGCCAGCAGCGCGGCCATGTCGGCATCGGTCAGCATGTCGGTCAATCCGTCGGTGCACAGCAGCCAGACATCCCCCGCCGCCAGCGCGTGGCTCGCCACGTCCACGGTGACCCGGTTCTCCACGCCCAGGGCACGGGTCACCAGGTTGCGGTTCGGGGCGGCCAGGGCCTGGGTTGGCGTGAGCAGGCCGGCGTCCACCTGCTCCTGCACATAGGAATGGTCGCGGGTCACCTGCTGCAGCTGGCCCTGGCGCAGCCGGTAGGCCCGCGAATCGCCGACATGGGCGAGCACCAGGGTGTCGTGCGCATACAGCGCCACGACAACGGTCGTGCCCATGCCGCTGTAGCCGGCATGGTCGGTGGCCGCCTGCCAGATGGCCCGGTTGGCATTTTCCGTGGCGGAGCGCACCCGCTGCTCCAGCACCGGCACACCCGGCAGGGCGACGCCCGCCGGCAGCGCCTGTGCCAGTTCGGCGGCGATATGCACCGTGGCCATGGCGCTGGCGACTTCACCGGCCTGGTAGCCCCCCATGCCGTCGGCCAGCACCGCCAGCCCCAGCACCGGATCGCACAGTACCGCGTCCTCGTTGTTGTCGCGCACCATGCCGCGATCCGTGCGCGCATGGAACGCCAGCCCGTGCATGGGGATGCTTCAGCCAGCCTCTGCCGATGCCGCTGCACGCGCGCGCCGCTGCACCAGCGTGCCCAGCGCCAGCACCAGCAGCGCGCCGGCGCCCGCCGCGGCATATTCCCAGGTCTTGCCTTCGAGCAGCAGCGGGGGCAGCAGGGGCCGCACGGCCGGGTCGGTAAAGGCCATCTGCCCGGCGATCCAGCCCAGCAGCATCGCACCCAAGGTGATCACGATGGGGAAGCGTGTCATGAGCCGCAGCACCAGCTGGCTGCCGCCGATGATGATGGGGATGCTGACCAGCAGGCCGAAAATCACCAGAACCATCTGGTGCTGACCCGCGCCCTGAGCCGCACCGGCAATCGCGATGACGTTGTCGACGCTCATCACCAGGTCGGCGACGATCACGGTGCGCACCGCGGCCCACAGCCGGTCGCTGGAATCGATGGCGTGCCCCCCCTCGTCCTCCTGCTGGAACAGCTTGACGCCGATCCAGACCAGCAGCAGCGCCCCCGCCACCTTGAGGTAGGGAATGGCCAGCAACGCCAGCGCAAAGGCGATCAGCACCACCCGCAGCACAATGGCGCCCGCCGTGCCGAGCAGGATGCCCCGGGTGCGCTGCGCCGGCGGCAGGTTGCGGCAGGCCAGCGCAATGACCACTGCGTTGTCGCCGCCCAGCACGATGTCGATCAGGATGATCTGGCCCACCGCCACCCAGAACCCCGCGGTCAGAAACTCTTCCATGTGCGCTCCATGCCGTCCAAGTAGAAAGGCCGATTGTCCCGCAAGACAATCGGCCTTTGGCAGCTGGGTTTACCGCGATGCGGCCAGGCTTACAGCAGGGCCTTGAGCAATTTCGCCATTTCGGACGGGTTGCGCGTGACTTTGAAACCACACTCTTCCATCACCGCCAGCTTGGCGTCGGCCGTATCGGCGCCGCCGGAGATCAACGCGCCGGCGTGGCCCATGCGCTTGCCGGGGGGGGCGGTCACGCCGGCGATGAAGCCGACGATGGGCTTCTTCATGTTGGCCTTGCACCAGCGGGCCGCGTCGGCCTCGTCCGGGCCACCGATTTCACCGATCATGATGACGGCGTCGGTGTCGGGATCGTCGTTGAAGGCCTTCATCACGTCGATGTGCTTCAGGCCGTTGATCGGGTCGCCGCCGATGCCGACCGCGCTGGACTGGCCGAGGCCGATTTCGGTGAGCTGGGCCACGGCTTCATAGGTCAGCGTGCCGGAGCGGCTGACCACGCCAATGCGGCCCTTGCGGTGGATGTGGCCGGGCATGATGCCGATCTTGATTTCGTCGGGCGTGATCAGGCCGGGGCAGTTGGGGCCCAGCAGCAGGGTTTTCTTGCCGCCGGCGGCTTCCTTGGCCTTCATGCGGTTGCGCACTTCCAGCATGTCGCGGACCGGGATGCCTTCGGTGATGCAGATCGCCAGGTCCAGATC
>DASWYJ010000192.1:0-2305 GCA_036405035.1 Burkholderiaceae bacterium | reverse complement strand
CAGATTTTCGGCTTCATCGGCGTGCTGATCGCACTGCCCGCCAGCGCCGTGCTGCTGGTGGCGGTGCGCCGGGTGCGCGAAAGCTACCTGGCCAGCCGGCTCTATACGGGATAGGGAACAGTTGTGCGCGACTGGCTTCCAAATTCAATACTTCCGGCCCGAGTGATGCTCCCTACTGCATTGCTTTTGGTCAATACCGCATTTGCCCAAGAAATTCCTGAAGAGGTTACGGAATCCCAAGTGGCGGTGTATCAACGTTGAATGGACATGTGCTGTAAAGACGCCGGACGTAGACGGGGTGATCCTGCAGAGAAAGTTGACGCCTTCTGCAATTGCGTTGCCGGCGTTCTTAAGGAGAACGTAACGCAATCCGAGTGGCAGCAGGCCTATTTCTATTTCCGTAAGCGGCAAGAGCGGGAGGAAATGCGCGCGTTGTCAGCACACACTGCAAAAATCCGGACATGCAAAGCAAATGCTTTCTGAGCTTCCAGCAATGTTGGCCGTAGCCAATCTGGCATGAAGCAAATCGCCCTCGACATACGCTTGGCCGCCGGCCCCACGCTGGCCAGCTTTTTCGCTGGCCCCAACGAAGCCGCACTCAGCCACCTTCAACTCTGGGCCAGTGGCAGCAGCCGTGCTCCGGTGCCTACCTATTTGTGGGGCGCCAACGGCAGTGGCAAGAGCCATTTGCTGCAGGCCGTGCGCGATGCCTTGCAGCAGCAGGGCGCGCAGATGGGCTGGATGGACGCTTCGATGGTGGAGCCGGGTGACTTCAGCGAACGGTGGGCCGTGGTGCTGCTCGACGACGTGCACCTCTACACCGCTACCCAGCAGCACGCGGCCTTCAACTGGTTTGTCAACGCCGTCAGCGCGCCCGACGGCCAGCCGCGCGCGGTGCTGGCTGCCGGTGCGCTACCGCCGGCCGATCTGCCGCTGCGCGAAGACCTGCGCACCCGGCTGGGCTGGGGCCATGTGTTCCAGCTCCACGTTCTGGACGACGCCGCGCGGCGGCTGGTGCTAAAGCAGCAGGCCGAAGCACGCGGGCTGCTGCTGCCCGACGAGGTGGTCGACTTCATCCTCAACCGCTTCTCGCGCGACCTCGGCAGCCTGGTGCAACTGCTCGACGCGCTCGATGCCTATGCGCTGCAAACCAAGCGCGCCATCACCATCCCGCTGATCAAGGAAATGCTGGACAACGCATGAAACTGGCCCTGTTCGACCTCGACCACACGCTGCTGCCGCTCGATTCCGATTACGCCTGGGGCGAATTCACCATCACCCTCGGCTGGACCGACCCGGTGGAATTCAAGCGCCGCAACGACGCCTTCTTCGAGCACTACCGCGCCGGCACCCTCGATATTCACGACTACGTGCGTTTTGCCACCGAGGCAGTACGCCTGCAGGGGCCGGAGAAAGCCGCACAGGCGCATGCGCAGTTCATGCAGGCGGTCATTGCCCCGGCGATCCGCCCGGAAGCCCAGGCGCTGCTGGCACAGCACCGGCAGGCCGGCGACCAGATCGTGATCGTTACCGCCACCAACGATTTCGTCACCCGGCCGATTGCCGACGCGCTGGGTGTGTCCGAACTGATTGCCGTGGCGCTGGAGCGCGGCGCCGACGGCTGGATTACCGGCAACATTGCCGGTGTGCCCTCGGCGCGCGAGGGCAAGGTGACGCGCGTGGCCCAGTGGCTGCAGCAGCGCGGGCTGGGCTGGGGTGACGTGTTCACCACCTTCTACACCGACTCGCTGAACGACCTGGCGCTGATGGAACAGGTCAACCGGCCGGTGGCCACCAACCCGGATGCCCGATTGCGGGCGATTGCGCAGCAGCGGGGCTGGCCCGTTCTGGACCTTTTCTGAGCATTTCCCAACCTGTTCTAATTGGGTGCTGACACCGATGCCTGTTTCGCCATCCGGGCGCCTGGCTGCCGGGCGCTGGCCTTTTCGTGACGGACTCCGGGTGCCACGCGGCAGTACAGCGCCGCGGCCCGGGTCCACAAGACGTTCTCCATGATCAAGAAATTCATCGACAAGCTGTTTGGCAAGGATGCCGGCACCGCCGCACCCGTCCGTGGCAAGAAAAACCGTTTCGGCAAGCGCGAGGAAGTTCCCCACGCGGTGCATGGCATCAACCCGAAGCTGGTCGACGAGCGCGCACTGAATGTGGTGGGTGCGCTGCAACAGGCCGGTTTCGAGGCCTACATCGTGGGCGGCGCAGTACGCGACCTGCTGGTCGGCCTGCGGCCCAAGGACTTCGATGTGGCCACCAACGCCACGCCGGAACAGGTCAAGGGCCTGTTCCG
>DASWYJ010000191.1:0-9184 GCA_036405035.1 Burkholderiaceae bacterium | reverse complement strand
CTCGCTGGTGGTGGCCTGGCCCTGCACGGCGTCGTGCAGGTACACATCACGGCCGGCCACCATGGTGCAGGGGGTGGCAGTACGCTGGTACACGATGACGTTCTTCACCGACTCGCAGCCGCCCATGGCAAAGGCTTCGTCGATGATGCTCTTGAGCGGCAGTTCCTTGCCGCCGCGCAGCTGGTAGCTGGCAGTGATGACGGCCACGGCGCCGGCGTCCTGGATGCGCTCCTGCACGCTCTTGGCCGAGAAGCCGCCGAACACCACCGAGTGGGTTGCGCCAATGCGGGCACAGGCCTGCATCGCGACCACACCTTCCACCGTCATCGGCATGTAGATCAGGACGCGGTCACCCTTCTTGATGCCCATGCCGCGCAGCGTGTTGGCCAGCTGGCACACCTTGGCGTGCAGCTCCTTGTAGGTGACGTTGGTCACCTTGCCGTCATCGCTTTCGAAGATGATGGCAGTCTTGTTTTCGGTGGGGGTACCCAGGTGACGGTCCAGGCAGTTGTACGACGCGTTCAGGTCGCCATCGGCAAACCATTGGTAGAACGGCGCATTCGATTCGTCGAGCACCTTGGTGAACGGCTTTTTCCAGCTCAGGTTCTCGCGCGCAAGGCGGCCCCAGAATCCATCGGGATCGGCCTCTGCTTCGCGGCACAGCGCATGATAGGCATCCATCCCGCCGATGCGGGCAGCCTTGACCGTGGCTTCACTGGGGGGGAAAACGCGATTCTCAATCAGCGTTGACTCGATCGCGGACGAATTCGTGCTCATGCGGTTGTCTCCTTGTATATGTATGAAAGCGCACAGCAATGTCAGGGTTTTCACTTACACACTACTGACTGGCGCCAAGCTTACACCTGGGCTGCTGCAGGGGTCGCCCGGGCACCCACCTACAATTTGTGCAACCGGCAATTCGCCGCTCTTTCGTGAGTCCCATGTCCGATAACCCAATCCGCTCCGCCACCCCGCTGCGTCCGCTGCCCAACCTGATCTTCGCCAGCCGCTGGCTGCAGTTGCCGCTGTACCTGGGGCTGATTGCAGCCCAGGGCGTGTATGTCTTCCACTTCTGGCTGGAGCTCACCCACCTGCTCGAAGCCGCATTCGGCAGCCAGACCGCGCTGCAGGCGCTGGTGACCAGCATCGGCTACAAATCCACCGCCAACGTGACCTCGCTCAACGAGGTGATCATCATGCTGGTGGTGCTGGCGCTGATCGACGTGGTGATGATCTCCAACCTGCTCATCATGGTCATCGTCGGCGGCTACGAAACCTTCGTCAGCCGCATGAACCTCGAAACCCATCCCGACCAGCCCGAGTGGCTGAGCCATGTGAATGCCTCGGTTCTGAAGGTCAAGCTGGCCACTGCCATCATCGGCATCTCGTCCATCCACCTGCTCAAGACCTTCATCAGCGCGGCCAACTACGAAGAGAAGGTGCTGATGTGGCAGACCATCATCCACATCACTTTCCTGCTGAGCGCGCTGGCCATTGCGTGGACCGACCGGCTGCTGACCGGCACCCACAACAACAACCATCACTGAGCGGCCACGGCCATACGTAGGCTGGCAGACATGCAATACCGCCATGCGCTCATCACGGCAGCCCTTTTCGCGCCCTCGCTGGCGCTGGCTGCGGACATCGATGGCAGCCGCCTGGCCGTGTGGTGGGGAGTGCCGTTCGCCGGCGTCCTGCTGTCGATTGCGCTGCTGCCGCTGCTGGCGCCCGCGTTCTGGCACCACCACTACGGCAAGGTAGCGGCGGCCTGGGGGCTGGCCTTCCTGCTGCCGTTTGCCGCGCTGCACGGCCCGGCGCTCGCCGGTGCCAGCTTCGTGCATGCGCTGCTGGCCGAGTACATCCCCTTCATCGTATTGCTGACGGCCCTGTTCACCATTGCTGGCGGCATCCACATCCGGGGCAACCTGCGGGGCAGCCCGGCACACAATACCGGCCTGCTGGCGCTGGGCGCCGTGCTGGCCAGCTTCATGGGCACCACCGGCGCCTCGATGCTGCTGATACGGCCCCTGCTGCGCGCCAACGACAACCGGACGCACAAGGTCCATGTCGTCATCTTCTTCATCTTCATCGTCTCCAACATCGGCGGCTCACTCACCCCGCTGGGTGACCCGCCGCTGTTTCTGGGCTTTCTGAAAGGCGTGGATTTCTTCTGGACTGCGGCCCATATCCTCCCTGAAACCCTGTTCCTGCTGGGTACGCTGCTGGCGCTGTTTTTCATGGTGGACCACGGGTTCTACCGGCGCGAAGGCGTGCTGCCGGTGGACCCGACGCCCGATACGCGGCGCTTCGGTTGTGACGGGACCATCAATTTCGCGCTGCTGCTGGCCGCAGTGGGCCTGGTGCTGCTCAGCGGCTTCTGGAAATCCACCGTGACGTTCACCATTTTCGGCACCGCGGTGGGCCTGCCCGGCCTGGTGCGCGACGCCGGGCTGGTGGGGCTCACGCTGGCCTCGCTGGCACTCACACCGGGCACGGTGCACCGCGACAACCAGTTCTCCTGGGAACCGATGCGGGAAGTGGCCAAGCTGTTCGCCGGCATTTTCCTCACCATCATCCCGGTGATTGCGATGCTCAAGGCCGGCTCCGACGGGCCCTTCGCCGCCATCGTCGGCGCCGTGACACGGCCCGACGGCAAGCCCGATCCGCTGGTGTATTTCTGGGCGACCGGTGTGCTCAGTTCGTTCCTGGACAACGCACCCACCTACCTGGTGTTCTTCAACACCGCCGGTGGCAACCCGCAGATGCTGATGACCCAGCTGGCTCCCACACTGGCCGCCATCTCCGCCGGCGCCGTATTCATGGGCGCCAACACCTACATCGGCAACGCGCCCAACCTGATGGTCAAGGCCATTGCCGAAAGCCGGGGTGTGGCCATGCCCAGCTTCTTCGGCTACATGGCCTGGTCGGGTGTCTTCCTGCTGCCGCTGTTCGGGGTGATGACGCTGATCTGGCTGCGGTAGCGCGGCTCACACCATGTCTGCGGGCCGCACCCAGGCGTCGAACTGTTCCGCCGTCACATAGCCGGTGGCCAGCGCCGCCTCGCGCAGGCTGCTGCCCTCCTTGTGCGCCTTCTTGGCAATCTGCGCCGCCTTGTCATAGCCGATGTGCGGGTTCAACGCGGTCACCAGCATCAGCGAACGCGCCACCAGTTCGGCAATGCGTTCGCGGTTGGGCTCTATCCCCACCGCGCAATGGGTGTTGAAGCTGACCATGCCGTCGGCCAGCAGCCGCACGCTCTGCAGGAAGTTGTGCGCCACCATCGGCCGGAACACGTTCAGCTCGAAGTTGCCGGAAGCCCCGCCGATGTTGATGGCCACGTCGTTGCCGAACACCTGGCAGCACAGCATGGTGAGTGCCTCGCTCTGCGTCGGGTTGACCTTGCCCGGCATGATGGACGAGCCGGGCTCGTTCTCGGGAATCGACAACTCACCGATGCCACTGCGCGGCCCACTGGCCAGCCAGCGCACGTCGTTGGCGATCTTCATCAGGCTGGCGGCCAGGCCCTTGAGCGCGCCATGGCCATGCACCAGCGCGTCGCACGAAGCCAGCGCCTCGAACTTGCTGGGCGCCGTGACAAACGGCAGGCCGGTGAACTGCGCCAGCTCGGCAGCGGCCTGCTCCGCGTAGCCGGCCGGTGCATTCAGCCCGGTGCCCACGGCGGTGCCACCGAGTGCCAGCTCATGCAGATGCGGCAGCGCGGCGCGGACATGCCGTTCGGCATGGTCGAGTTGCGCAACATAGCCCGAGAACTCCTGCCCCAGCGTGAGCGGCGTGGCGTCCTGCAGGTGGGTGCGGCCGATCTTGACGATGCTACGGAAATCCTCCGCCTTGCGGGCCAGTGTGCCGCGCAGGGCCGCCAGCGCCGGCAGCAGGTGCTGGGTGAGCGCAGCCACCGCCGCCACGTGCATCGCCGTGGGAAACACGTCGTTACTCGACTGGCTGCGGTTCACATCGTCGTTCGGGTGCACCAGCCTTCCCTCGCCGCGGGAGCCTCCCAGCAGCTCGCTGGCGCGGTTGGCCAGCACCTCGTTGACGTTCATGTTGGTCTGCGTGCCGGAGCCGGTCTGCCAGACCACCAGCGGAAACTCGGCATCGTGCCGGCCCGCCAGCACCTCGTCGGCCGCGGCCACGATGGCATCGGCCTTGGGCGCCTGCAGCAGGCCCAGCGCCTGGTTGACCCTGGCCGAGGCCCGCTTCACCTGCACCAGGGCACGGATGATCTCGCGCGGCTGGCGTTCACCGGAGATGTCGAAATTCTGCAGCGAGCGCTGCGTCTGGGCGCCCCACAGGCGGTCAGCAGGGACTTCGATGGGGCCAAAGGTGTCGTGTTCGGTGCGTACGGTCATGGATGGCGGGCTCCTGTATCAGCGCAGCCAGTATGGCCCGTTCCGGCAACACATGCTGCCGCAGGGGTCTCGGCCTACAGGTAGGTGGGCAGCATCCGTGCGGCCTTCTGCAGAAAAGCAAATTCGGCGTCGGACATGCTGCGCGGCACGAAGTCGAAATGGCACAGCGTGCCAATCAGGTCGGCGGTACCGCGGCTCAGCGGCACCGCGTGGTAGGCCACCACCACGCCCTGAAACGGGCTGCCGGCCAAGCGGGCATCGGCAGCGGAATCGTCGGTACCGAAAGGCCCGTCGCGCAGCGCATGCTGGCAGAAACTGTCGCCCAGCGGCACCACACCCAGCGCCTCGGGAATGAGCGCGCCCTCGCGGTCGTACAGGTAGAGATTGCGCACCGTCATCGCTTCCAGCCCATAGATGGCCGTACAGCGGTGCTCGACACGCTGATTGAGGTAGCGCAGGCTGGCAGCTACGCCCTGGGTGCGCAGGATGTCGGTGAACTGGTCGAGGGCGGACGCCATGTTGGCAACGGGTGAAGGCATGCGGCAGGCTATCACAAGGCCCGCTTTTGCAGCATCCGGCAGGAGTGCACCGATAATTGCGGGGTTTGCCCGCTCCACAGCCTCAACCTCCCAGCCATACAAAGCCCATGACCACGAGCATCCGCCAGGAAGACCTGATCGAATCCATCGCTGCCGCATTGCAGTACATCAGCTACTACCATCCGGCCGACTACATCGCCCACCTCGCCCGTGCCTACGCGCGTGAGCAGAGCCCGGCGGCCAAGGACGCCATTGCGCAGATCCTGACCAACAGCAAGATGAGCGCCACC
This sequence comes from Burkholderiaceae bacterium, assembly GCA_036405035.1. Taxonomy (GTDB): domain Bacteria; phylum Pseudomonadota; class Gammaproteobacteria; order Burkholderiales; family Burkholderiaceae_C; genus PCRC01. Next base: position 3,988 of record DASWYJ010000191.1, on the reverse strand, counting down.
GGCCAGCGCCCGATCTGCCAGGACACCGGCATCGTCAACGTGTTCCTCAAGGTGGGCATGGACGTGCGCTGGGAAGGTTTCACCGGCAGCCTGGACGACGCCATCAACGAAGGCGTGCGCCGCGGCTACAACCACCCGGACAACACGCTGCGCGCCTCGGTCGTGGCCGACCCGCAGTTCGCGCGCAAGAACACCAAGGACAACACGCCGGCGGTGATCTTCACCGAGATCGTGCCCGGCAACACGGTCGACGTGACGGTGGCCGCCAAGGGCGGCGGCAGCGAGAACAAGAGCAAGATGGTCATGCTCAACCCGGGCGACTCGGTCGTTGACTGGGTGCTGAAGACCGTGCCCACCATGGGCGCCGGCTGGTGCCCGCCGGGCATGCTGGGCATCGGCATCGGCGGCACGGCGGAGAAGGCGGTGCTGATGGCCAAGGAAAGCCTGATGGACGACCTCGACATGTACGAGCTGCAGGCCAAGTCGTCCTCCGGTGCAGCACTGACCAAGACCGAGGAACTGCGGCTGGAGCTGTACGAGAAGGTCAATGCGCTGGGCATCGGCGCGCAGGGCCTGGGCGGCCTCACCACCGTGCTCGACGTGAAGATCAAGATGTACCCCACGCACGCGGCCAGCAAGCCGGTGGCGATGATCCCCAACTGCGCGGCCACCCGGCACGCCCACTTCGTGATGGACGGCAGCGGCCCAGTCTACCTGGACCCGCCGTCGCTGGACCTCTGGCCCAACGTGCAGTGGAAGCCCGACACCCAGAAGAGCAAGCGCGTCGACCTGAACACGCTCACGCCCGAAGTCGTCGCCAGCTGGAAGCCGGGCGACACCCTGCTGCTGAACGGCAAGATGCTCACGGGCCGCGACGCCGCGCACAAGCGCATCCAGGACATGCTGGCCAAGGGCGAGAAGCTGCCGGTGGACTTCACCAACCGCGTCATCTACTACGTCGGCCCGGTCGACCCGGTGAAGGGCGAGGCCGTGGGCCCGGCCGGCCCCACCACCGCCACCCGCATGGACGGCTTCACCGAGATGATGCTGGCCGAAACCGGCCTGATCGCGATGATCGGCAAGTCCGAGCGCGGCCCGGTCGCCATCGAGGCCATCAAGAAGCACAAGAGCGCCTACCTGATGGCGGTGGGCGGCGCGGCCTACCTCGTGTCCAAGGCGATCAAGACGGCCAAGGTGCTGGGCTTCCAGGACCTTGGCATGGAAGCGATCTACGAGTTCGACGTGGTCGACATGCCGGTCACGGTGGCGGTGGATGCCGGTGGCACCAGCGCCCACATCACCGGGCCGGCCGAGTGGCAGAAACGCATCGCCACCGGCGAATTCAAGGCCATCGCCGTCACGGCAGCCTGAAAGGCACGCAAATTGGGCGCGGCCCTTCCATCCCCCATCGGTGTTTTTGACAGCGGGGTCGGGGGGCTCAGCATCCTGCAGGCGCTGCGGGCCGCGCTGCCGGCGGAAGATTTCGTCTACGTGGCCGACAGTGGCCACGCGCCCTACGGCGAACGCGACCCGCAGCACGTCATCAACCGCTCCCGCAGCATCACCCGGTACCTGGTGGCGCAGCGGGACATCAAGATGCTGGTGGTGGCCTGCAATACCGCAACGGCCGCCGCCATCCATGTGCTGCGTGCCGAATACCCGCAGTTGCCGCTGGTGGGGGTGGAGCCGGCGCTCAAGCCGGCAGTGGCCCTCAGCACCACCGGCCATGTGGGCGTGATGGCCACCCGCGGCACGCTGGGCAGCGCCAAATTCCAGGCGCTGGTGGCCGCGCAAGGCCCCGGCGTGCGCTTCGCGCTCCAGCCCTGCGACGGCCTGGCCTACGCCATCGAAACCGCAGACGCTATAAAAACAGAAGCACTGTGCGACCAGTACACGCTGGCCATGGGCCCTTTTGGCCATGAAAATGGCCAGATCGACACGCTGGTGCTGGGCTGCACCCACTACCGCTTTGCCGCCGACCACCTGGCCCGCCTGCTCGGCCCGGACATCCGGTTGATCGACACCGGGCCACCCGTCGCGCAGCAGGCGCTTCGCCTGCTGGCTGCTGCCGGGTTGCAGCGCACCGGCGGCAGCGGCACCACCCGGTTCCTCACCAGCGGCGCGGTGGACGCGCTGCGTGATGCGGCGGCCCGCTGGGTCATGCCCGATCCGGACGTGGCAGCACTGCCGCTCTCCGCCACCACCACCGCCTGACGCGCGCCGCCGGCGAGGGCAAATCCTTCAATTATTTGGCGGGCTGTCACCCCGGCCGGGTGGGCGCGGGCTATATTCCTCCAGGCACCGGCGTCCGTCCGGCGCCCAACCACACCACCACCGGAGGGATTCACCATGGACTGGTTTCTGCTCGCCCTGAAAAACTACGCCACATTCACCGGCCGCGCGCGGCGCAAGGAATACTGGATGTTCGTGCTGTTCTACGTGCTGATCCTGTTCGGGCTGAGCATCGTCGATGCGCTGCTGGGCACCGGCTTCTTCGGAGCGATTTTTGTGCTGGGCATGGTCATCCCCAGCATCGCAGCTGCGGTCCGCCGCCTGCATGACACCGGCCGCAGCGGCTGGTGGATGCTGATCGGCTTCATCCCGCTGGTGGGCCTGGTGCTGATCTACTTCCTGGTGCTCGACAGCGACGCAAGCGACAACGCCTACGGCCCCAGCCCCAAGCTCGCGGACGGCGCGGCGGCCCTGTAGGCCGTACCCGCCATGCCACACCGCGCCCGTGCGCTCGCCCGCTGGCTGCTGGGCGCGTTCTTCATCGCAGCCGGCCTCAACCACTTCCTGAACACGGCGTTCTATACCGGCATCATGCCGCCGTGGCTGCCCTGGCACGCGCCGCTGGTATGGGCCAGCGGCGTGGCCGAAATCGCGCTCGGCGCCCTGGTGTTCTGGCGCCGCCATGCCCGGCTGGCGGGCTGGGGCCTGGTTGCGCTGTGCGTGGCGGTGTTCCCCGCCAACCTGCACATGGCGCTGCATCCCGAACTGTTTCCCCGTTTTTCCGTCGCCGCACTGTGGCTGCGCCTGCCGCTGCAACTGGTGCTGATCGCCTGGATCGTGTGGTGCACGCGCCCCGACCAGCCCGCACAAGGAAGCCCATGATCACCGTTCACCACCTGAACAATTCGCGCTCGCAGCGTGTGCTCTGGCTGCTGGAAGAGCTGGAACTGCCCTACGAGATCCGGCGCTACGAGCGCAACCGCAAAACCATGCTGGCGCCACCGGAGCTGAAGGCGGTGCACCCGCTCGGCAAATCCCCGGTGCTGGTGGATGGCAAGCAGACGGTGGCCGAATCCGGGGCGATCGTGGAGTACCTCGTCGAGCGCCATGGCCAGGGCCGGCTCGCACCGCCACCGGGCAGCGATGAGCGCCTGCGGTTCACCTACTGGCTGCACTATGCCGAAGGCTCGGCCATGCCGCCGCTGCTGCTCAAGCTGGTGTTCGACGAGGTGCAGCGAGCGCCCATGCCCTTCTTTGTGCGACCGGTGGCGCGCGCCATCGCACGCGGTGCGACCAAGGCCTTCATCGGCCCGCAGATCGCCCAGCACCTGGATTTCATCAACAGCGAACTGGCGCAGCGCCCCTGGTTCGTGGGTGCCGATTTCTCGGCGGCCGACATCCAGATGAGTTTCCCGCTGGAGGCCGCCGTGGCGCGTGGCCTCGACACCGGCCGGCCCCACATCACCGACTTCGTGCAGCGCATCCATGCCCGCCCGGCCTACCAGCGGGCGCTGGAACGCGGCGGCGCCTACACACTCGGGTAAGCCTGCCGCCGTCGATCAGGGTAAATCCCGTCGCACGGGACGGGACTCCGAATGTAAGGTAACGGGGTTACTGACGAGTCGAAAACCACAGCGGCATGGAGTGCATGTGGTTCGGCCCGTTGCCCACCCGAACGGACCCATGACCGACAACGCCCTGTTGACCGTTGACAACCTGACGCTGGCCTTTGGCGGCGTGAAGGCACTCAATGGCG
>DASWYJ010000190.1:0-8810 GCA_036405035.1 Burkholderiaceae bacterium | reverse complement strand
TCCGTATAATTGCGGTTTCCGAGGAGCGTTGCAGCGCCATCAGGCGTGAGGCTCGGAACGCCGTGCCTTCCGGGCCGGCCCTGGCAACGACGCTCATCCACTTCCTGTGTGGTGAGCCTCCCTCCCCCTGGTAAGTGGTTTTCTCGCATCCTGTTTTGGAGTAAACCATGAACGCCCGTACTGCCCCCAACCTGCTGACCGACTGCGCCATTGCCGACATCGCCCTGGCCGACTGGGGCCGCAAGGAAATCCGCGTCGCCGAAACCGAAATGCCCGGCCTGATGGCGATCCGCGAGGAATTCGCGAAGACCCAGCCGCTGAAGGGCGCCCGCATCACCGGCTCGCTGCACATGACCATCCAGACGGCCGTGCTGATCGAGACGCTGCAGGCGCTCGGCGCCAGCGTGCGCTGGGCCTCGTGCAACATCTTCTCCACGCAGGACCACGCCGCCGCCGCCATCGCCGCCAGCGGCACGCCGGTGTTCGCCGTGAAGGGCGAAACGCTGGTCGACTACTGGGACTACACCCACCGCATCTTCGACTTCGGCGCCAAGGGTACCGAGGGCGAAGGCCCGAACATGATCCTGGACGATGGTGGTGACGCCACGCTCTTGATGCACCTGGGCCAGAAGGCTGAGAAAGACCTCTCCGTGCTGGCCAACCCCGGCAGCGAAGAGGAGCGCATTTTGTTCGCCGCGATCAAGGCCAAGGTCGCCGAAGACCCAACCTGGTACACCCGCAAGGCCGCCCAGATCATCGGCGTGACCGAGGAAACGACCACCGGCGTGCACCGCCTGAACGAGATGAGCGCCAAGGGCACGCTGCTGTTCCGCGCGATCAACGTCAACGACTCGGTCACCAAGAGCAAGTTCGACAACCTGTACGGCTGCCGCGAAAGCCTGGTCGACGGCATCAAGCGCGCGACCGACGTGATGATCGCCGGCAAGGTGGCGGTCGTGGCCGGCTACGGTGATGTGGGCAAGGGCTCGGCCCAGGCGCTGCGTGCGCTCAGCGCCCAGGTCTGGGTCACCGAGATCGACCCGATCAACGCGCTGCAGGCCTGCATGGAAGGCTACCGCGTGGTCACCATGGACTGGGCCGCCGACAAGGCCGACATTTTCGTCACCACCACCGGCAACAAGGACGTCATCACCCACAGCCACATGGCGGCCATGAAGGACCAGGCCATCGTCTGCAACATCGGCCACTTCGACAACGAGATCGAGGTTGCGTCGCTGGAGCAGTACCAGTGGGAAGAGATCAAGCCGCAGGTCGACCACGTGATCTTCCCGGACGGCAAGCGCATCATCCTGCTGGCCAAGGGCCGCCTCGTGAACCTGGGCTGCGGCACCGGCCACCCCAGCTACGTGATGTCGTCGTCGTTCGCCAACCAGACCATCGCGCAGGTGGAGCTGTTCACCAAGCCCGACCAGTACGAGTCCGGCAAGGTCTACGTGCTGCCCAAGCACCTCGACGAAAAGGTCGCGCGCCTGCAGCTCTCCAAGCTGAACGCGCAACTGACTGAACTGACCGACGCGCAGGCCGCGTACATCGGCGTGAACAAGAACGGCCCCTACAAGCCGGACACCTATCGGTATTGAGCCGCGCTTGCTGCGCGGGCCAGCCTCGGCGTTGCCTGTGGCGAAGGAAAGGAGCCCCGGCCTCTTTCTGCCGTTCCGGTGGCCTGGCCCTGCGCCGTGATCCGGACCCGCTCGCTACGTGCCTTCAGGCCGTCGGAAGAAAAAATACAAAAACACATGCGCATTGACCAACTTCTCGTGGAGCGCGGCCTGGCCTCGTCCCGTTCCCAGGCCCAGCGCCTGATCGGCGCGGGCGTGCAGTGGCGGCTGGATGCCATCGCCCCTGCCGGCTGGAAACGCGTGGCCAAGAATGGCGACGAGGTGCCGGAATCGGCCGAGCTGGAATTGCTCGACGAATCGGAAGCACGCTACGTTTCGCGCGGCGGGCTCAAGCTGGAAGGTGCGCTGAAGCTGGCCGGGCTCCCTGTGGCCGGTCTGCAGTGCCTGGACATCGGCCAGTCCACCGGTGGCTTTACCGACTGCCTGCTGCAGCACGGTGCGGCCAGCGTGGTGGGTGTGGACGTGGGCAGCGGCCAGGTGCACGAAAAAATCCGCAGCGATGCGCGGGTGCTGTGCGTGGAAAAATGCAATGCGCGGGAACTGGATGCTTCTGTTTTGATGGCTGAAGCGCAAGATTCCGCGCTGGCCACTGGCCTGTTTGGCACAGAGTTTGATGCCCGGTTCGATTTTCTGACCGGTGACCTGTCCTTCATCTCGCTCACGCTGGTGCTGCCGGCACTGGTGCCGCTGCTCAAGCCGGGTGCGCCGCTGCTGATGCTGGTCAAACCCCAGTTCGAACTGCAGCCCGGCCAGGTGGGCAAGGGCGGTATCGTGCGCGATCCAGCGCTGTATGCCGTGGTCGAAAAGCGGCTGCGCGATACCTGCGCCGAACTGGGCCTGCAGGTGCAGGGCTGGTTTGATTCGCCCATTCAGGGCGGTGACGGCAACCGCGAGTTTTTCATTCATGCGAGGAGAGCGGCGTGAGTTCCAAAGCCGGCGTACCCATCAGTTTCGAATTTTTCCCGCCCAAGACGCCCGAGGGCGCCGACAAGCTGCGCGTGGCACGCCAGCAGCTGTATGCGCGCAAGCCCGAGTTCTGCTCGGTCACCTACGGCGCCGGAGGCTCCACCCAGCAGGGCACCTTTGATACCGTGTCCGAAATCCTCGCCGAAGGCGTGGCTGCGGCCTCGCATTTCTCCTGCATCGGCGCTACCCGGGCCAGCGTGCGGGAGCAGCTGGCACAGCTCAAGGCCATGGGCGTGCAGCGCCTGGTGGCCCTGCGTGGTGACCTGCCCAGCGGCTATGGTGCCGGTGGCGAGTTCCACTACGCCAGCGACCTGGTGGCCTTCATTCGGGCCGAGACCGGTGACGATTTCCGCATTGAGGTCGCGGCCTACCCCGAGATCCACCCGCAGGCCCGTTCACCCGAAGCGGACCTGCAGGCTTTCGTGACCAAGGTGGAGGCGGGCGCCCATGCGGCCATCACCCAGTATTTCTACAACGCCGACGCCTACTTCCGGTTCGTCGGCGAGGCGTCGCGTCGCGGTGTTGCGGTGCCGGTGGTGCCCGGCATCATGCCCATCACCAGCTCCACCCAGCTGCTGCGCTTCTCCGACGCCTGCGGCGCCGAGATCCCGCGCTGGATCCGGCTGCGGCTGCAGAGTTTTGGTGACGACACCGCGTCGATCAAGGCCTTCGGCCTCGACGTGGTGACCGACCTGTGCGACCAGCTGCGCCGTGGCGGCGCACCCGGGCTGCACTTCTACACCATGAACCAGAGCGCCGCCACGCTGGCCATCTGCGACCGCCTGCACCTGTAACCCAGCCGGGTGCCGGGTTTTTGCAACCGGCCTGTTACATCGCTCATGTAGCATGCTGCGATGCAAAAAACGGACTTCCGCTGGTTGCAGCCCACCCGCCGCGTTGCTGCGCAGGCCGGTGCGGCGCTGGTGTGCATGGCCCTGGCCCTGCCGCTTTCCACCGTGGCGGGCGAGTCCGGCCGCAGGGCGGCCGGTGCCTCGGCATGCGACACATCGTCCATACGCCTGCGCCCATCCCCCACCGAAGACGAGCCGCTGTGGCAGCGCTGGCAACGGGGCCTGGCCTCGTGGTACGGCGATGCGTTCCACAACCGGCGCACCGCCAATGGCGAGCGCTTCGACATGAACGGTTTCACTGCGGCGCACCGTACCCTGCCGTTCGGCACCGAGGTCACGGTGCGCAACCCGCGCAACAACCGCACCGTGGTGGTCCGCATCAATGACCGCGGTCCCCACATCGGCAACCGCAGCATCGACCTCAGCCGCGCCGCCGCCAGTGCACTCGGCATCCTGAACCGGGGTACGGCGCAGGTCGAGCTGCTGCTCGACGCACCCGGCGAGGCCTTGTTCGGCGGCCCGGCGGGCTGCGCCACCGGCAAGCGCTAGCAGCGGGGTGGGCTGGCGCCGCTGCGTAAGAGCGGCGCGGCCAGGCGGTTCAAGCACATCCACACCTGTACCGGACGCTTTTCCATGCACGCTGCCACCCTCGCCGCCCACCGCTTCGGATTCTCCGAGCCCTCCCTGCAGGCCCTGGGCAACGATCCCCGGGGCTGGGTGCTGGCCCAGCTGCACCAGCCCGCGCCCCTCGACGGAACCGGCTTGATGAGTGGCCCGGCCGCCTGGCTGATGACCCGCCAATACCTCGATGGCGTGCTGGGAGCCCCCGCCGCCGGCAGCGCGGCGCCGGCCGCATCGGCCATGGCGCCGCCAGCGGCTGCCGTGCCCGGCGCGGATGCGCTGCGGCAACAGGTGCGCCGTGCCAGCGGCCTGGCGCTGCAGCGGCGCTGGCAGCATCTGGCCGCCACGCCCACCCCGGTGTATGAACGCTGGGTGGGGTTCTGGGCCAACCACTTCAGCGTGGCCGCGACCAAGGGCACCATGCTGGGCCTGGTCTGGCCCTACGAGCGCGAGGCGATACGCCCGCATGCCACCGGCCGTTTCGGGGACATGCTGCGCGCCACCACCGTGCACCCGGCGATGCTGCTCTACCTGGACAACGCGCAGTCCATCGGCCCGAACTCGCGCGCCGGCCAGCGCCGCAGCCGCGGCCTCAATGAAAACCTGGCGCGCGAGCTGCTGGAGCTGCACACTGTGGGCGTGCAGGGTGGCTATACCCAGGCCGATGTGACCGCGCTGGCCGCACTGCTCACCGGCTGGTCGCTCGACCGGGAGAGCGGTGCGTCGCGCTTCAACCCGCAACTGCACGAACCCGGCCCGAAGCAGGTGCTGGGCCGGCGCTACCCCGAAGGCCCGCAGGCGCTCGACCTGCTGCTGGCCGACCTCGCCCACCATCCGGCCACCGCACGCTTCGTCAGCGGCAAGCTGGCGTGCCACTTCGTCACCGACGACCCACCCGCTGCGCTGGTGGACGCGCTGGTGCAGCGTTTCCAGGCCACCGACGGCGACCTGCTGGCGCTGGCCGATGCGCTGTTCAGCCACGACCTCACCTGGCAGGCGCAGGCACCACCCAAGTTCAAGCGGCCGGAGGAACTGGTGCTGTCGGCCCACCGGGTGCTGCAGCTGCCGGTGGTGCAGACCGAGCGCCTTGCCACGGTGCTGGCGCAAATGGGCCAGCCTCCGGGCCGCGCGCCGTCGCCCCAGGGCTGGCCCGACCGTACCGAGGATTGGCTGGCGCCCGATGCGCTGTGGAAACGCACCGAATGGGCGGCCGATTTCGGCCGCCAGCATGCCCGTGCCGATGCCCGCCAGCTGGCGGCGCGGAGTTTCGGCCCGGACCTGGGCACCGAGACCCGGCAGCAGATCGACCGCGCCGACAGTGGCGCCCAGGCGCTGGCGCTGTGGCTGGCCAGCCCTGAATTCCAGCGGAGGTAGACCATGAACACGCCGTACTCCCGCCGTGGCCTGCTGGCCCGGCTGGCCCTGGGTGGCACTGCCGGGCTGGCACTGCAATGGCCGGGCGCCCGGCTCGCCCTGGCCGCCGCCCCTCCGGCTGCGCAGGCTGGTGGAGAACGCCGGCTGGTGGTGGTATTGCTGCGCGGCGCGCTCGACGGCCTGGCCGCCGTGCCCCCGGTCGGCGACCCCCGCTGGAGCAGCCTGCGCCCCCAGGCGGCGGCCGAGCAGGAGCGTTTTGGCGCACCGCTGCCGCTGGAAGGGCCGTTCGCGCTCCATCCCCGGCTGGGCACACTGCACCAGTGGTTTGGCGAGGGCCAACTGCTGGTGGTGCATGCGGTGGCCAGCCCGTACCGCGAGCGCTCGCATTTCGATGCACAGCAGCTGCTGGAAAGTGGCGGAACCCGTGCGTTCGCGCTGCAGACCGGCTGGCTGGGCCGGGCCATGGAAGCCGCCCACAGCCCCGGCGTGGCCCTCAGTGCCGCCCTGCCGCTGGCGCTGCGCGGGGCCTCGGGCGCCACCAGCTGGGCGCCGTCGAGCCAGCCCGATGCCGATCCCGATCTGCTGGACCGCATCGCCCGGCTCTACGCCCGGGATACGCAGCTGGGCCCGGCATTCGCGATGGCGCGGGAGCAGCGCAGCGGTGTCATGGCCGGCGCCCGCGGCAGCGGTGATTTTGTTGCGCTGGCCCGGCAGGCGGGCCGCTTCCTGGCGACCCCTGGCGGCCCGCCCATCGCATGGATCGACAGCGGCGGCTGGGACACCCACAGCCAGCAGGCGCAACGCCTGTCGCGCCAGCTGGAAAGCCTCGACAAGGGCCTGGCCGCGCTGCGCGAGTCGCTGGGCCCGCGCTGGGCCACCACCACCGTGCTGGTCATGACCGAATTCGGCCGCTCGGCCGCGATGAACGGCAGCGCCGGTACCGACCACGGCACTGCCGGCGTGGCGCTTCTTGCCGGTGGCACGGTCGCCGGCGGCCGGGTGCTGGCCGACTGGCCCGGCCTGGCACCGCAGCAGCTGTTCGAGGGGCGCGACCTGCGGCCCACGCTGGATCTGCGCGCGCTCATCAAGCCGGTGGTGCAGTGGCAGCTGCCCATCGCCAGCGCGGCACTCGACCGCGACGTCTTGCCCGGTGCTCCCCGCGGCCTCGACGGCCTGTGGCGCGCATGAACCGGCCTGTTGACAACGGCCCCGCTGCATCCACACCATGCCCATGCTGACCACCCACCCCACCGTGCTGCTCGGGGCTGCGGCGCTGGTGCTGCTGCTGGCGGGCGGTGCCGGTGCCGCACCGGTCGAAGCCCCCGACCTGAAGATCTGGGCCGGCCTGAGCCCGGCCGAGCAGGCCACCCGCCGCACCGAACTGCGCCAGCGCCTGCAGCAAGCCACGCCGCAGGAGCGCGCCGCGTTCCACCGCCAGCTGCGCGCGCGTTTCGAGGCCCTGTCGCCCGCAGAACGGCAGCAGCTGGCCGGCCAGGCCCGCTCGCGCTGGCTCATCCTCACGCCGGCCGAGCGCGAGCGCCTGGTGGAGGAGCGCCGCGCACGGCTGCAGGCCATGTCGCCGCAGGAGCGCCGCCAGCTGCTGGAGGAACGCCGCGAGATGCTGAAAAAGCTGCCCCCCGAGGAGCGCGATGCGCTGCGCGAGAAACTGCCCACGCGCTGAGCGCCGGCACCGGGCCCTGCAATGGACGCGGTGAACCGGCTTGGCCGCTGGCTGGGCGGCGCGGCGCGGCCCCCCCGCCCGGCGGAAGATGCATGGGCTCTGCTGCGGCAGGCGCACGCGGGCGACGCACCGAGTGCGGCCGCGCTGGTGCGGGCGCTCGCGCCGCAGGCCTATGGCCTGGCGATCCGCATGGTGGGCCGGCGCGAAGACGCCGAAGACGCGGTGCAGGACGCTTTCGTGCGGCTGTGGCGTAGCCGACCGGCCGACACACACGGCGCGCGGCTGTCCACCTACTTCAACACCATCGTGCTGAACTGCTGCCGCACGCTGCTGGTGGCCCGCCGCGCCTGGGTGGCGGACGAACTGCCGGATCTGCCGGACGACTCCGCCGCACCTCCCAGCCACACCACCGCCGGCATCGGCGCGGCCGCCAGCCGGCAGCGCATCGAACGCGGCCTGCAGCAGCTGCCGGCGCGCCAGCGCATGGCCCTGGCCATGTGGGCCTACGCCGACGCCAGCGTGGCCGACATTGCCCGTGCGCTGGAGATCGACAACAATGCCGCACACCAGTTGCTGCACCGTGCCAAACGCGGCATGCGCGCCAGCCTGGAAGGCGCGCCAGACCCTGGAGAACCGACATGACTTCCCGTACCCGCCCGCCCACCGCTCCACCACCGGACACGTCCACACCGTTCGACCACCAGCTGCGCGAGGCGCTGGCCAGCCTGCCGCTGCCGGCCGACGCTGCTGCCGAGGGCCTGCAGCAGCGCGCGCTTGCGGCCTGGCACAGCACGGTGGGAACGGCGCACCGGCGCAGCGGGTGGGGTGCGGTGGCGCTGCAGCGGCGCTGGCTGCTGGGGGGCGCGGGGCTGGCGATGGGGCTGCTGGCCGTGGGCCTGTGGGTAACCCGGCCCGACCCGGTGCTGCAGGAACTGCTGCAGCCCGACGTGCTGTCGCAGATCGCGGCCGACCAGTTCTAGCATGGCCTCCGCATCCTCTGCCGCCACCGATTTTGCGCAGTACTGCTGCGAGCTGCTGGCGCCCATCGGTCCCTGCGTGGCGCGGCGCATGTTTGGCGGGTTTGGCATCAGTACCGGCGGCCTCACGCTGGCCCTCGTGGCCGACCTGGGGCAGGGCCTGCAGCTCTGGCTCAAGGCCGACGACGTCAGCCGTGCGCAGTTCGAGGGCGCAGGCTGCACGCGCTTCATCTACCAGGCGGCCGGCGTGGCCAAGAGCATGAACTACTACAGCGCGCCCGACGCAGCGATGGAGTCACCGGACGCGATGCGGCCCTGGGCCCGCCTGGCGCTGGATTCGGCATTGAAAGCACGCATGGCCAGCGCCAAATCTACACGAGTAGCTACAAAAAAGTAGCGAAATTTCCACCCCGGAAGGATCAGCCGCCGGCCAGCCGGGCCAGCGCATCGGCGGCGCGGCCCCAGACTCGCCGCAAACCGCCGCCGGGCTGAGGCCGCGGCGCGCGGCGCCAGGCCAGTTGTGCGGCCACGGGTTGGGCGCCAGGCCAGGCCTCGATGACCAGCCGGCGCCCGGCCGGCACCACCAGCTGCGCGCCGGCCGCCAGCACATGGTCGCCTTCGCGGCGGCCATGCGGGCCGTCGAGCGTGGCCCAGACCCGGCCTTCGGCCACCGACAGCACCCCCGTCTCGGCCGCCCGCA
>DASWYJ010000189.1:0-2030 GCA_036405035.1 Burkholderiaceae bacterium | reverse complement strand
CGGCCACGCTGCTGCCCCTGGGCTCCGAGCCCGCGGTCTTCGGCCTGATCAAGCTCAACCCCGAACTGTTCTGGCCCGCCATCCTCGTGGCCACGCTGGGCAACACACTGGGCGGCGCGCTCGACTGGTGGATGGGCTACGGTGCACATAAGATGGTGGACAAATACCGCCACTCGCCCACCCACCTGCGGGTGCTCGACTGGCTGCAGCGCTTTGGCCCCAAGACCTGCCTGCTCGCCTGGTTACCGGTGGTGGGTGATCCGCTGTGTGCGGTGGCGGGCTGGCTCAAGTTCCCGTTCTGGCCCTGCCTGCTCTACATGACCATCGGCAAGTTCATGCGCTACCTGGTCATGACCATCCTGCTGCTGCACGTGTTCCCGGGCGGCTTTTCGCTGCCCTGGTAGGTTGCTTCAGGCGGGTGGCCGGGGGAAGGTCACCACATGGTCGACCGCCGGGCGGATGCCGATCCATTCGCCCGTCTGGTGGTCGTGGTGTGACGGCACATGCGCCAGCACCGTCTCGCCGGTGGCCAGCCGCAGCGTGTAGAGAAACTCCGAACCGCGGAAGGCCTTGCGCACGATCTGTGCCTTCACCGGCGCGTCGTCGTCGTGCACGATGTCGTCGGCGCGCAGCAGGATGTCGCAGCTGTCGCCGGCCTGCCCGGCGGGCAGCACCCTGCGGTCCGCATCGGCCAGCTCGCCCAGTGGTGTGTGCACCACCAGCCGGTCGCCTACCGCGCGCAGCGTGGCCGGTGCGAACACGCCGTGGCCAATGAAGTCGGCCACGAAGCGGGTCGCCGGCCGGTGGTAGAGCGCATAGGCGGCGTCCCATTGGTGCAGCCGGCCCTCATGCATCACGCCAATCGCGTCGCCAATGGCAAAGGCTTCCAGCTGGTCGTGCGTGACGAACAGCGCCGTGGCCTGCGCCTGCTTCAGGATGGCCCGCACCTCGTGCGCCAGCCGCTCGCGCAGCTCCACATCGAGGTTGGAAAACGGTTCGTCGAGCAGCAGCAGGCGTGGCCGCGGCGCCAGCGCACGGGCCAGCGCCACCCGCTGCTGCTGGCCACCCGAAAGCTCGTGCGGAAAGCGCGCCTGCGAACCCTCCAGCCCCACCAGTGCCAGCACCTCGGCCACCCGCGCAGCGCGCTCGGCGCGGGGCAGGCGGGCGATGCCGAAGCCCACGTTGCGGGCCACGTCGAGGTGCGGGAACAGCGCGTAGTCCTGGAACACCATACCGATGCGGCGCGCCTCGGGCGCGACATTGTGGCCGGGGCCACCCACCAGCTCGCCGGCCAGCCGGATGCTGCCGGCGGCCACCGGCTCCAGCCCGGCCACCGCGCGCAGCAGCGTGGTCTTGCCGCAGCCCGAGGGGCCGATCAGCACGCCAATGTCGCCGGCCCGCAGCGTGAGCGAGACCGCATCGACCGCCGGCCGTTCGCGGCCCCGGTACTGCACCGCGAGTTCAGTGACTTCCAGAAACATGCGGCATTCTAGATACCTACAATTCGCATTCCCGCAGTGGGGCTGCAGGCTGCCCTGCCTGCGCCACTGCGTTGCAGCCCGTTGCTGTTTCCATCCATGTTGCGCCGCTGGCTGCCCCCCTCCCTGCTGTTGCTGACCGCGTTGCTGCTGGCCCTGCCGGTGCTGGCCGTGCTCGCCTCGTGGGCGCAGTGGACACCCGAGGCCGCGCAGATCCTGGCTGCCATGGCCGCCACCGTGTTGCCGCAGTACCTGGGCGCCACGCTGGTGCTGTGTGGCGGCGTGGCGGTGGGGGTGGCGGTGGTGGGGGCCGGTACGGCGGTGCTGGTCACGCTGTTCGAGTTTCCGGGCCGGCGTACGCTGGAGTGGGCGCTGCTGCTGCCGCTGGCCATTCCGGCCTACGTGGTGGCCTATGCCAGCACTGATTTCCTGCAGTACAGCGGCCCGCTGCAGACCTGGCTGCGCGCCAGCTTTGGCCTGCAGGGCCGCGTGTTCCCCGAGGTGCGCAGCCTGGGCGGCGCGGCCTGGGTCTTCACCTTCGCGCTCTACCCC
>DASWYJ010000188.1:0-1678 GCA_036405035.1 Burkholderiaceae bacterium | reverse complement strand
TGCCCCTGCGCGCTGGCGGCGCTGCGGGCGCCCGGCGTGGCCAGCAGCGTGGCTGCCGCAGCCAGCGCCTGTGGCCAGTCCGCCACACGCTGGGCTGCACCGGCGGCAATGGCCTGTTCGGCTGCCTCGGAGAAATTGAAGGTGTGCGGACCCATCACCACCGGGCAGCCGCAGGCGGCGGCCTCGATCAGGTTCTGTCCGCCCAGCGGCGCAAAGCTGCCGCCGAGCAGCGCCACATCGGCCAGCCCGTAGTACAGCGCCATTTCGCCCAGCGAATCACCCACCCACAGGTCGGCGTCGGCCGGCGGTGCAGCGCCCCAGGTGCTCCGCCGCGCGACCCGCAGGCCCTGCGCTTCGGCCAGCGCCACCACGGCGTCGAAGCGCTGCGGATGGCGCGGCACCACGAGCCATTGCACCTCCACGGATGCTCCGTTATTCATAGCTACATCACCAGTATTGGCGCTGGCCAGTGGCCGAAAATACTGCAAATTCCGCAGAAAATCGGCTTCTTCGCCCTCGCGCGAGCTGGCCAGCATGACCACCGGCCGGCCCCGCGCCGCACGCCAGGCCCCGCCCTGTGCCACCTGGGCGGGATCGGGACGGGCGTCGAACTTCAG
This sequence comes from Burkholderiaceae bacterium, assembly GCA_036405035.1. Lineage (GTDB taxonomy): Bacteria > Pseudomonadota > Gammaproteobacteria > Burkholderiales > Burkholderiaceae_C > PCRC01. Next base: position 1,061 of record DASWYJ010000188.1, on the reverse strand, counting down.
GTTGCCGAACACACCCCAGACAGGCGCACCCAGCTGCCGCAGCCGCCCGGCATCGGCATCGGTCTGCGCATACACCGCCGCCAGCGCGCGGTAGGCCGGCCGCGCCAGCCAGGCCAGCCGCAGCGCACCGCGCAGCGATTGCGCGCTCATCCGCGCATTGGCGAGCACCAGCGGCAGGCCGCGCTGCCGGCACTGCGCCACCATGTTGGGCCAGACCTCGGTTTCCACCAGCACACCCAGCCGGGGCTGGAAATGCGCGAGGAAGCGGGCCACCGCACCGGGGGTATCCCACGGCTGCCAGACCTGCACATCGCCCGGCAACAGCAGCCGCGCGCCTTCGGCCCGGCCGGTGGCGGTGCCGTGCGTGAGCAGCAGCCGCATGCCGGGCCACTGCGCCCGCAGCGCCGCCAGCAGGATGGCCGCCGCCCGGGCTTCGCCCAGCGACACCGCATGCACCCAGACCCAGCCGCCCGATGCCGGCTGCGTGTAATGGCCAAAGCGTTCCGGAATGGCCTGCAGATAGCCGGGCTCGCTGCGGCCGCGCCGCGCCAGCTTGCGCCGCAGCAGCGGCTGGGCCAGCCACAGGGCCAGGCTGTAGAGCGCGCGCATCATGGCTGCTGCACCGCCGCTGCAGGCCGGGCCTGCCACACGGCCTGCCAAGCCTGTTCCACGGCATCGACACCGGGCGCCGCATCGCCGCCCACGGGAACCTGGTGCGGCCGGCCCACCGGCCCGGCGCGCCATACCCGCGGCTGGCTGAAGATCTGCACGTGCGGCACATCCAGCGCTACCGCCAGATGGCTCAGGCCCGAATCCACGCCCACCACCCCCACTGCGCCGGCCATGTGGTCGAGCACCCCTGCCAGCGACAGCGCCGGCCAGACCGTGGCCTGCTCGCCAATCGCGCCGGCAATGCGGCTGGCCAGGGCCTGCTCGGCCGCGCCGGCCTGCGGCAGCGCCAGCGCAAACCCCCCGGCGGCCAGCCGGCGGCCCAGCGCCACCCAGTCGGCCTCGGGCCACTCGTTGTCGGCGCGGGTGGTGCCATGGGCCAGCACAACGGT
>DASWYJ010000187.1:0-9349 GCA_036405035.1 Burkholderiaceae bacterium | reverse complement strand
CGTACTACTGCCCGCCGCCGAGTTGTTGTAGCCCCGGATATCCGGCTCACCATCCGGGGCGCCACCCGATGTCAATTCCCGGATTCGCAGTTGGGCCGCATCGTCCCACCGGTAATTCTGGTACCCCGCCTGCTGCAGGTTGCGCGTGATGACTTCTGTGATGAACCGTGCGTTGTCCTGGAGTTGCGATGCGGCGTCCTGGGTATCGCGGGACCGGCTGGAACTGACAAAAAACGACGTGGTGGCGATGACGATGAAGCTGGAGATGACCAGCGACACCATCAATTCCACAAGTGTCAGACCTGCCTGCAGCCGCTGCTTCCGGTGAGAAAAGCAGCTCATTCAGAATATCCCGTAAAACCAACCAGCACCAGTTGGGGATTGGGCGCAGTGACAGCAAACGTGGCCGTTGTGCCACGTTCATCCTTGTCACGCCGGTCTGTCCAGCCGAGCTTCAGTGTGATCAGGCTGCCGGAATTGTCGCAAACCCACTTATAGCTGCCATCAGTATTGCGGGGAGCTGAATCCCGGCAGGCCACCGCCCGGCCACCAGGGAGCTGCGCCTGTACGCGTGCCGCCCAGTCAGCCACGTGCAGTGTCGCCATCTGCGCAGCCGTACAGGTACCGGTCTTGCAGGTCGCGGAAGGCGTCACTGTGAAGGTCGAGGTGCTGCTGGAATCAAAAATGTAGGGATTGAGGCCCGCCGTGGTGGTGACGATATTCGATATCGATGGGTTGGAGCGCATCATTTCGCTGTACTCCTTGGCCAGCGTGGCCGCCGACGTGAAGTTGGCCGACATCTGGTTGCTGCGCAACGACGCCAGTTGCAAGCCTCCCATCGCCAGAATGCCGAACGCCAGCACTACCATGGAAATCAACACCTCGATCAGCGAAAAACCGCCCGACGTGCGAGGCAACAATCCGGGGGTACGCATCCCGCCACGTAGAATTTCCATTCCTTCAGCCTACAGGATCGCAGCGTACGCCATGCACCTCCAATGGAACAGCGGTCGGTTTGGGCCGACGAACGGAAAATCCATGCCACCGCATTGCCGGTGCACCCTGCAATGTGTGACGTAATGCACACTCCCTTGGAGGCCATGCAGGCCTGCCTGAAACTGGCCCGGGAAGCGCGCGCAGCCTGCCCACCCAATCCGGCTGTCGGTGCCTTGCTGGTCGCATCCGATGGCCGAGTGCTGGGGCGCGGCTTCACCCAGCCACCCGGTCAACCCCACGCCGAAATCATGGCCCTGCGCGACGCCGCAGCACAAGGCCATCCGGTCGGGGATGCCACGTTGTATGTTACGTTGGAGCCCTGTTCGCACCATGGACGCACCCCCCCCTGCTGCGACGCCGTCCTGGCCGCGGGCATCCGCCAGGTAGTGGTTGCCGTCGCAGACCCTAACCCGCTAGTGGCAGGCAATGGCCTGGCAAAACTGCGCGCGGCCGGCATTGCCGTAACGATGGGCCCGGGCGCAGAAGAGTCGCGGGAGCTCAATATCGGGTTCTTCTCCCGCATGGTTCGCAAGACCCCATGGGTTCGCATGAAAATTGCCGCCTCACTGGATGGAAAAACTGCACTGAACAATGGTGCCAGCCAATGGATCACCTCGGAGCCGGCGCGCGCCGATGGCCATGCCTGGCGGGCCCGCGCCAGCGCGGTGCTCACCGGCGTTGGCACGGTGCTCGAAGACGACCCCCTGCTTGATGTCCGGTTGCATGAAACACCGCGCCAGCCCCATTTGGTCGTGGTCGACAGCCGGCTCGAAACACCGCCCACCGCCCGGCTGTTTGGCCCCAGGCGTGCAGTACTCATCTATGCGGCAGAAGTGCATCCAGAACGGCAACGCGCGCTGGAAGCCAGCGGTGCGCAGGTGGTCTACCGGCCCGGCACCGGTGGCAAGGTGGATCTGGCGGCCATGCTGCAGGACCTGGCCGCACGGGAAATCAACGAGGTCCATGTGGAAGCGGGCCATAAGCTCAATGGATCACTGGTCCGCGAAGGCCTCGTGGACGAATTTCTGGTGTATCTGGCACCCACGCTGCTCGGCCCCGGCCGTGATATGGCCGCCCTGCGGGAGCTCACGCAACTGGATGGCGCCATCCCGCTGGAATTCACCTCGGCCACCATGGTCGGAACCGACCTGCGGCTTCTGGCCCGGATTCCGGGGCGGGACAGTTTTTGAGGGCTGCCCCGGCTTTCGCGCCGTTTCCTGCGAAAATACCGCATGTTCACCGGAATCATTACCGGCGTGGGGCGGATCGTCGCCATTCACGACCTCGGAAGCTCTTTGCACCATGGCAAGCGCCTCACTGTAGCGACGCCCGCTGGTTACCTGGATGACACCGGCCTCGGCGACAGCATTGCCCTCAACGGCGCCTGCATGACCGTCACCACGCTCGATCTCCCCCACTCCCGCTTCACCGTCGATATTTCCGCCGAATCGCTGGCCCGTACCACCGGATTGGGTGAGTTGGGCGATATCAATCTCGAAAAAGCCCTGCGGGCCCACGACCGGCTGGGTGGCCATATTGTGGCCGGCCATGTCGATGGGGTGGGCACGGTTCGCCACTTCGCAGCCCTCGGCGAAAGCTGGGATCTGCGGGTACTGGTTCCCCAGGAACTGGGGAAATACCTGGCGTACAAGGGGTCCATCACCGTCAATGGCGTGAGCCTCACCGTCAACGCGGTCACCGACCTCGCAGACGGTACCGAGGCCCGCATCAACCTGATTCCCCACACTGTCACCAATACCGCGCTGTCCCGCCTGCAGGCCGGTAGCAGCGTAAACCTCGAAATCGACCTGATCGCCCGCTATGTCGAGCGCATGCTCAAGGACCTCCCATGACTGCTCCCTCCACCGTCGCCATCTCGCCGGTTGACGCCATCGTCGCCGACATGCGCGCCGGCCGCATGGTCATCCTCGTGGACGAGGAAGACCGTGAAAACGAAGGTGACCTCGTGCTCGCCGCCGAGCATGTCAACGCCGACGCCATCAATTTCATGGCCCGCTTCGGTCGCGGCCTGATCTGCCTCACCCTCACGCGCGACCGGTGCGAACGGCTGCGGTTGCCCCCCATGGTGTCGCGCAACGGCACCAAGCACGCCACCGCATTCACCGTCTCCATCGAGGCCGCCGAGGGCGTGACCACGGGCATCTCGGCGGCCGACCGTGCCCGCACCGTGCAGGCGGCGGTTGCGCCGGACGCCCGGGCCGAAGACCTGGTGCAACCCGGCCACATCTTCCCATTGCAGGCAGTCGACGGCGGCGTGCTGATGCGCGCCGGCCATACCGAAGCCGGATGTGACCTGGCCGCCATGGCGGGCTGTGCGCCGGCCGCCGTCATCTGCGAGATCATGAACGACGACGGCACCATGGCCCGCCTGCCGGACCTGCAGCAGTTCGCCGCCCTCCATGGCCTGAAGATCGGCACCATTGCCGACCTGATCCAGTACCGCAGCCGGAACGAAACGCTGGTGGAGAAAATGGGCTCGCGCGCCATCCACACGCTGTTCGGCGATTTCACCGCACACGCGTTCACCGACAAGACCAACCAGGGCGTGCACCTGGCGCTGGTCCGGGGCAGCTGGTCCGCCGATGAAACCGTCGTGGTGCGGGTGCATGAGCCACTGTCGGTGCTCGACGCACTGGAAGTCGGCCGCACCATGCACTCGTGGAGCCTCGATGCCAGCCTGCGCCACGTCGCCACGGCCGGCAAGGGCGTGGTCGTATTGCTCAACTGCGGCGAAAGCGCTTCGCAATTGATAGCACAGTTCGAAGGAACGGCGCGGGCCAGCCAGGCCCCAGAGCGTGGCCGTGTGGATCTGCGCACCTACGGCGTAGGCGCCCAGATTCTGCGCGAATGTGGCGTACACCGTATGACATTGATGGGCAACCCGCGCCGCATGCCCAGCATGGCCGGCTACGGGCTGGAAATCACGGGCTACCTGGCTCCCGACAACACACAAGGATAAGCATGTTTGGCGCAGACAAAGGCAAGGCCGACCGGATCGACGGTGGTCATCTCTACATCGGTGTGGTACAGGCCCGGTTCAACGCCGACATCACCGACGCCCTGACCAGCGCCTGCATGCAGGAACTGGCGCAGCTGGGGGTACCCGAGAAGCACATCACCCATGTGGTGGTGCCGGGCGCGCTGGAAGTCCCGGTTGCGCTGCAGGCACTGGCGGAGCAGAACCGGTTCGACGCCCTGGTCGCACTCGGCTGCATCATCCGTGGCGAAACCTACCACTTTGAGCTGGTGGCCAACGAGTCCGGCGCCGGTGTCAGCCGCGTCTCGCTCGATTACCAGATCCCCGTGGCCAATGCCATCCTGACCACCGAAAACCTGGAACAGGCGATCGCCCGCCAGACGGACAAGGGCCGCGATGCGGCGCGCGTGGCGGTGGAAATGGCCAACCTGCTGTCCGACCTCGCATGACCGAACCCACATCCTCCTCCAGCCGCAGGCCCCCCCGGCAATCGCGCACCGGCGTTACCAGCACCGGGGCCCGCAAGGCGGCTTCGAAGCCACCGCGCAGCCGCGCCCGCGAATTTGCACTCCAGGGCCTGTACCAGCATCTGGTGGGCTGCAACGAAGCAGCAGCCATCGACATCTTCACCCGCGATCTCGCCGGCTTCCACAAGGCCGACTCGGTGCACTACGACGCCCTGCTGCACGGTTGCATCACCCAGTCGGCCGCCCTCGACGCCCTGATCGCGCCCATGCTCGACCGCCCGCTGGCCGAAATCTCGCCCATCGAGCGCGCCACCCTCTGGATCGGTGCCTACGAGTTGCAGCATTGCCCCGATGTGCCCTGGCGGGCCGTCCTCAACGAATGCATCGAACTGGCCAAGGAATTTGGCGGTACCGACGGCCACAAATACGTCAACGGCGTATTGAACCGGCTGGCGCCGGTGCTACGGGCCGCCGAGGTGCAGGCCGATCCGGGCAACCGGGCCGACACCGCCGGCCCCCACGCGTAGGGCCGCAATGCGTATTTCCGCCCGTGCCGGGCGCATAGAGCCGTTCTATGTCATGGAGGTTGCCAAGGCGGCGTCCGTGCTGGCACGTGCATCGGCGGGCGATGCACCGGTCATTCATCTCAATATCGGCGAGCCTGATCGCACCGCCCCGCCGCTGGTGCAGGAGGCTGCGGTCCGTGCCATCCGCAACGGCGCCACCGGCTACACCGATGCCACCGGCCTTTTTGCGCTGCGCGAACGCATCAGCGACTGGTATGCCAGCCGCTTCGGCGTCGATGTTCCCGCCAGCCGTATCGTCGTGACGGCGGGCGCCTCGGCCGCGCTGCAGCTGGCCTGCCTGGCGCTCATCGAGGCCGGCGACGAAATCCTGATGCCGGACCCCAGCTACCCCTGCAACCGGCATTTCGTCAGCGCTGCCGACGGCATCTCGACCCTGGTCCCCGTAGGACCGGCCGAACGCTTCCAGCTCAGCGCCGACAAGGTCGCCGCACACTGGGACCGGCGCGCCACCCCGGATGGCCAGCCGTTGCGGACCCGCGGTGTGCTGCTCGCGTCGCCCTCCAACCCCACCGGCACCTCGATCCACCCGGACGAGATGCGGCGCATCCACCAGTTCGTCAGCGGCCGCGGCGGCATCACGCTGGTGGACGAAATCTACCTCGGCCTCGGCTACGACACCGCATTTGGCCAGTCCGCCCTGGCCATTGATGACCAGGTCATCAGCATCAACAGCTTCAGCAAATATTTCAGCATGACCGGCTGGCGCCTGGGCTGGCTGGTGCTTCCGCCCGCACTGGTCCCGGTCGTCGAGCGGCTGGCGCAAAACCTCTTCATCTGCCCGAGCACGGTGGCCCAGTACGCTGCGCTGGCCTGCTTCGAGCCCGACAGCCTGGCCGAATACGAGCGCCGCCGCGCCGAATTCAAAGCCCGGCGCGACTTCTTCATTCCCGCCCTGCAGGGGCTGGGGCTGCCGGTTCCCGTGGTGCCGGACGGTGCCTTCTACGCCTGGGCCGATTGCCGTGGCCTCTGCCAGCGGCTTGGCGTGGCCGACAGCTGGGAGCTGGCCTTCGACATCCTTCGGCGGGCCCGGGTCGCCGTAGCACCAGGGCGTGATTTTGGCCATGCCGAAACCGCCCATTTCATCCGCTTCTCCACCGCCAGCGCCCTCCCGCAACTGCAGGAAGCAGTGGCGCGGCTGCGCACGCTGGCCGATACCGATCCACGGGCGCCCCATGGCCTTTGAACACCCAATCCGCATCTACTGGGAAGACACCGATGCCGGTGGCATCGTGTTCTATGCCAACTACCTGAAATTCTTCGAGCGGGCCCGCACCGAGTGGCTGCGCTCCCTGGGCATCGCCCAGCAGCAGCTGCGGGAGAGCACGGGCGGCATGTTCGTGGTGAGCGCCACCCACATCCGCTACCTCCAGCCCGCCCGGCTCGACGATGAATTGCGCGTCACCGTACGCTTGACCGAATATGGCCGTGCTTCCCTGTCTATTGCGCAGCAGGCGGTGCGGACAACTGCGCATAATACCGATGCCCTGCTGTGCGAGGGCGACATCCGTATAGGATGGGTGGATGCAGCCACCATGAAGCCTGCGAGAATACCCAAAATCGTTCTGGAAGCCCTGAAATGAACCAAGACATGTCCATCGTCACCCTGATCCTGCATGCCAGCTGGGTCGTACAGGCCGTCATGCTGTTGCTGGCGGTCGTGTCCATCGCCAGTTGGGCGGCCATCTTCACCAAGGTGTTCGCCCTGAAGAAAATCCGCACGCTCAATGTGGAATTCGAGCGCAGCTTCTGGTCAGGCACCAGCCTGAACGAGCTGTTCAACATGGCCGCCCAGGCCGGCAAGAACTCCAGCCCGATGGAACGCATCTTTGCCAGCGGCATGCGCGAGTACCAGAAACTGCGCGAGCGCCGCATCACCGACTCCCAGGCCCTGCTCGAAGGTGCCCGCCGCGCCATGCGTGCGAGCTACCAGCGGGAACTGGAAGTCGCCGAAACCAGCCTGCCGTTCCTGGCTACCGTGGGTTCGGTCTCCCCCTATGTGGGCCTGTTTGGCACCGTGTGGGGCATCATGCATGCCTTCACCGGCCTGGCCGCGCTGGAATCGGTCACGCTGTCGGCCGTGGCGCCCGGTATCGCCGAGGCCCTGGTGGCGACCGCCATCGGCCTGTTCGCGGCCATTCCTGCGGTGGTGGCCTACAACCGCTTCTCGCACGACGTGGACCGTGTGGCCAACACGCTCGAAACCTTCATGGAAGAGTTCTCGAACATCCTGCACCGCAACCTCGGAGCCCAGCAGACTCCGGCGGCTGCCTGATACACCGGGGACACACACATGCCCGCCGTTGCATCCCGGGGTCGCGGAAGGCGCGCCGTCAGTGAAATCAACATGGTGCCCTTCATCGACGTGATGCTGGTGCTGTTGATCATCTTCATGGTCACCGCGCCGCTCATCACCCCCAGCCTGATCGATCTGCCCAGCGTGGGCAAGGCCAACAAGCAGCCCGATATCGTGGTCCAGATCATCATCGACAAGAATGAGGCGCTGGAACTGAAGGTCAAGGACAAATCGACTCCCCTGACCAACAAGGATCTGGTGGCATCTGTCCGTGGCGCCCAGGGCGGCAACCCGGCCACGCCGGTTGTCATCAGCGCCGACCGGACGGTCAAGTACGAAAGCGTGGTCAAGGTGATGGACTCCCTGCAACGCGCCGGTATCCAGCGGGTCGGGCTGTCGGTCAAACTGAACAATTGAGGCCGCGCCCATGTCCGCTGCTGCGACCGACAGACTCGATTTTTTCCCACCTCCGCAACACCGAACCCTGCGTGCCTACGGGCTCGCACTGCTGGCGCACGCGCTGCTGCTGGCTGCGCTCACCTGGGGCGTGAACTGGAAGCGCCAGCCACAAACCATCGCGGTGGAAGCCGAGTTGTGGTCCAACGTGGTGGCACAGGCTGCGCCCAAGCTGGTGGAGCCCCCTCCACCGCCGCCGCCCCCGCCACCACCACCCAAGCCCGTGGAGGTGAAGCCGCCTCCGCCACCCGTCAAGACACCGGAAGCCCGCAAGCCTGAGCCGGTCGCGCCCGATCCACAGATCGCCATCGAGAAGGAGCGCAAGCGCCTGGAAAAACTCGAGCGCGAGAAGGAACGCGAAGAGCGGGAAAAGGAACGCAAGGAACGCGAGGAATTGCGCAAGGCGGAACTGGCCGAGAAAAAGCGCCAGGAGCAGGAGCGCAAGGAACAGGAACGCCTGGAGCGCGAGGAAAAGAAGCGCCTGGAAGCCCTCGAAAAGGAACGCCAGCGCCAGGAAGCCGAGGCACGGGAACGCGCACGGCAGGAAGCCATCAAGAAGGCCGAGGCCGAAGCCCAGCGTGCCGCCAATCTGCAGCGCATTGCCGGGCTGGCCGGAGCGACGGGTGGCCCCACGTCAGTGGGCACGGCCCAGCAGTCGTCCGGCCCATCGGCTGGTTACGGCGCCAAGATCCGTGCGCTGCTGCGGCCCAAGATCGTGTTCCCGGACAACCTGCCGGGCAATCCGCAGGCCGAGGTCGAGGTGCGCACCTCGCCCGACGGCAGCGTGATCAGCCGCCGCCTGACCCGTTCCAGCGGTGTGCCAGCCTGGGACGACGCGGTGCTGAAGGCGATCGACAAGACCGACCGCTTCCCGCCCGACACCGAAGGCGATGGCAAGGTGCCGCCCTTGCTGCAATTGACCTTCCGGCCCAAGGACTTCTGAGTCCCCGCCGCTACAAAAAAAGGGACCATCCGGTCCCTTTTTTCATGGCCACACCAGCGACCGGTCAGCCCGCGCCCGTCAGCGCGTATTCACGGGCTCACTCGTATACAACCGCCACCTGGCCCTGGTCGGCCTGCGCCATCCAGCTGGCCAGTGCCGCGTCGCTGGGGAATACGCGGGCGTCGTCGCCGAGCTGGATTTCGGCGTGCACGGTGGCCCGCTGCAGCGCCAGCCGTACCGGCAGGCCGCGCACCAGTTCCCCCTGTTCCGTGGTTTCCCGGCGGGCAGGGAAATCCCGCACGATGCGCTGCACGTCGGGCGCCACACCATTCACGGCCACCCGCAGAAACTTGCCGAAGCGGCACCGCGCGGCGGCCATGTCCCACACCTGGCTGACATTCAGACGGAAACCGCCGGAGAAACGGTCGGGCTGGAGCTTGCCCTGCACGATCACCAGTTCGTCATCCTTCAGCAGGTTGCGGCAGGCATTGAGCACCGCCTCCTCGGCCGTCGCCTCGATCACGGCGGTCTTGTCGTCGAGCTTGAACAGCGCCAGCTTGCCGCGCTGGCCGTTGATGACCCGGAAATCGCTGACGATGCCGGCCAGCA
>DASWYJ010000186.1:0-2086 GCA_036405035.1 Burkholderiaceae bacterium | reverse complement strand
GATTTCCTCCACCACCGGGCTGAGGCGGTGGATCTCGTCGATGAAGAGCACGTCGTTGCGCTCGAGGTTGGTCAGCAGCGCGGCCAGGTCCTTGGGCTTTTCCAGCACCGGCCCGCTGGTCTGCCGCAGGTTCACGCCCAGCTCGTGGGCAATGATGTGGCTCAGCGTGGTCTTGCCCAGCCCGGGCGGGCCGAACAGCAGCACATGGTCGAGCGCTTCCCCGCGTTTGCGCGCCGCGCCGATGAAGATTTCCAGCTGCTCGCGGGCCTTGGTCTGGCCCACGTATTCGTCGAGCAGCTTGGGCCGCAGCGCCCGCTCCAGCGCTTCCTCGTGCGGCGACGCCGGCGCGGCCGAGACCACCCGCTTGGCGGGCACGGGGGCGAAGTCGTCGGTCTGGATGCTCATGTCACAGGGCCCCCACGCATGTCACGGTATGTACTGCGCCGCCCCCCGGAGGGGGCGCTCGCTTGCTCGGGGCGGCCCTTCGCTGCGCGGTTCATTTCGCCAATGCCTTCAAGGCGAGCTTGATGCCGTCGCTCACCCCCACGTCGGCCGGCAGCGGCTTCAGCGCCAGCGCGGCCTCCTTGTCGCTGTAGCCCAGCGCCACCAGCGCCTGCAGGATGTCGGCCTGTGCGTCGTTGGCCACCTGTACCGGCACGCCGATGTCGGCTCCCAGCTTGCCCTTGAGTTCGAGCAGCAGGCGCTCGGCGGTCTTCTTGCCGATGCCGGGCACCTTCACCAGCCGGCCGGCTTCCTGCAGCGTGATGGCCTGCGCCAGTTCGGCCACCCCCATGCCCGACAGCACCGACAGCGCCGTGCGCGGGCCCACGCCGGCAATCTTGATGAGCAGCCGGAAAGCGGCGCGCTCGGCGGTGGTGGCAAAGCCGTACAGCAGCTGCGCGTCTTCCCGCACCACCATGTGGATGAGCAGCGCCACCCGCTCGCCCAGCGCCGGCAGGTTGTAGAAGGTGCTCATCGGCACATCGACCTCGTAGCCCACGCCATTGCAGTCCACCAGGATCTGCGGCGGGTTCTTCTCGGTGAGGGTGCCGCTCAATTTGCCTATCATTGGGTTCCTTTTGCGGAATTATCAGCTTGATTCTCAGACACACCTTCGCGCCGCCGAACAACACCCGGCTGGCCAACCTGTGCGGCGTGACCGACGAACACCTGCGCAGCATCGAGGCGGCGCTGGAGGTCAAGATCGCGCACCGCCACGAGCAGTTCAAGGTCGACGGCCCCAAGGCCAAGGCCACACGGGCGCTGGAGGTGCTGCAGGCGGCCTATGAGATCGCCGCCCGGCCCATCGAGCCCTACACGCTGCAGCTGATGCTGACCGGCGACGCGCCGCTGGTCACCGGCAGCGGTGACGGCCCGGCGCTGGCCACCCGCCGCAGCGACCTGCGGCCGCGCACGCCCAACCAGGCGGCGTATCTCGACAACATCGCCGGCAACGACATCACCTTCGGCATCGGCCCCGCCGGCACCGGCAAAACCTACCTGGCTGTGGCCTGCGCGGTCGATGCGCTGGAGCGCAGCAGCGTGCAGCGCATCGTGCTCACGCGCCCGGCGGTGGAGGCGGGGGAGCGGCTGGGGTTTCTGCCCGGCGACATGGCGCAGAAGGTCGACCCCTACCTGCGCCCGCTGTACGACGCGCTCTATGACCTGATGGGCTTCGACAAGGTGCAGAAGGCCTTTGAGCGCCAGCAGCTGGAAATCGCACCGCTGGCCTTCATGCGCGGACGCACGCTGAACAACGCCTTCGTCATCCTGGACGAGGCGCAGAACACCACGCCCGAGCAGATGAAGATGGTCCTCACCCGCATCGGATTCGGCTCGCGCGCCGTGGTCACGGGCGACGTGAGCCAGATCGACCTGCCCAAGGGGACGCTGAGCGGCCTGATCGACGCAGAACGGGTGTTGAAGCGCGTCAAGGGCATCTCGATCACCCACTTCACCAGTGCCGACGTGGTGCGCCACCCGCTGGTAGCACGCATCGTGGACGCCTACGACAAGCGCAAGCCCGGAGATGCGGCATGAGCGGACTTCCTGAACTCGACCTCTCGCTGCAGTTCGGCGCCGCCGT
>DASWYJ010000185.1:0-2189 GCA_036405035.1 Burkholderiaceae bacterium | reverse complement strand
GGTGCTGACCGAATTCGAGCGCATTGCCGAGCGCGGCGGCGTGCTGGGTGCGATGGAAACCGGCTACCAGCGCGGCCGCATCCAGGACGAATCCATGCACTACGAGATGCTCAAGCACACCGGCGAGCTGCCCATCATTGGCGTCAACACCTTCCGCAATCCGCACGGCGACCAGGTACAGGACAAGCTGGAACTGGCCCGCTCCACCGACGACGAAAAGCAGAGCCAGCTCAAGCGCCTGCACGAGTTCCACACCCTGCATGCCGACAAGGCACCCGCCATGCTCAAGCGCCTGCAGCAGGCGGTGATCGCCAACACCAATGTGTTCGAGGTGCTGATGGACGCGGTGCGTGTGTGTTCGCTTGGCCAGATCACGAGTGCATTGTTCGAGGTGGGCGGCCAGTACCGCCGCAACATGTAACACCGACCGCAATGCAACCCTGTTACAAGTCGGAACAGGGTTGCCCCGCCCTTCCCGTTGCAGGAAGGGCGCAGTACCATCGCCACTCCCCTGTTGTACACCCAGACCATGTCGCTCGAAGCCTTCACCCGCGCCCGCCAGTTCCTGCTTGATCACCGTACCGACTACGACACCGCCTACGCCGGTTTCCAGTGGCCCCAACTGGACAACTTCAATTGGGCGCTGGACTATTTCGACACCATGGCCCGGGGCAATGATGCTCCCGCGCTGTGGATCGTCGAAGAGGACGGCCGCGAGGAGAAGCGCAGCTTCGCGCAGATGGCGGAGCGCTCGAACCAGGTGGCGAACTGGCTGCGCAGCCTGGGCGTGCAGCGCGGCGACCGCGTGCTCCTCATGCTGGGCAACGAACGCCCGCTGTGGGAAGCCATGCTGGCCGCATTCAAGCTGGGTGCGGTGGTCATTCCCGCCACCACGCTGCTGGTCCACGACGACCTGCTGGACCGCTTCGCGCGCGGCGGTGTCAAACACGTGATCGCCGGCGCCGAGCATGCCGCCAAATTTGCCGCCATCCCCGGTGACTACACCCGGGTCGCCGTCGGTGCACCAGTCGCCGGCTGGAAGCCTTTCGATGCCGCCTACGAGGCTCCTGCGGTCTTCACACCCGACGGCCCCACCAAGGCCACCGACCCGCTGCTGCTGTATTTCACCTCGGGCACCACGTCCAAGCCCAAGCTGGTGCTGCACAGCCACCAGAGCTATCCCGTAGGCCATCTGTCCACCATGTACTGGATCGGCCTGCAGCCGGGGGACATCCACCTCAACATCTCGTCGCCCGGCTGGGCCAAACATGCCTGGAGCTGTTTCTTCGCGCCGTGGAACGCGGGTGCCTGTATCTTCATCTTCAACTACGCCCGCTTCAAGGCCGAAGCCCTGCTGGCCACGCTGGAAAAATACGGCGTGACGGTGATGTGCGCGCCACCCACCGTGTGGCGCCTGCTCATTCAGGCTGACCTGAAGCCATGGAAGGTGCAGTTGCGCGAACTCATCGGCGCCGGCGAGCCGCTGAACCCGGAAGTGATCGACCAGGTCAGGGAAGCCTGGGGCATCACCATCCGCGACGGCTTTGGTCAGACCGAAACCACCTGCCAGATCGGCAACAGCCCGGGCCAGAAGGTGGTGGCCGGCAGCATGGGCCGGCCGCTGCCGGGCTACAAGGTGGTGCTGCTCGACGCCGACGACAAGCCAGCCGGGGAAGGCGAGGTCTGCCTCGACCTGGCGGCAAAACCTCTGGGCCTGATGCTGGCGTACTCCGGCGACGCGGAAAAAACCGCCGACGTGATGCGCGATGGCCACTACCACACCGGTGACGTGGCGCAACGCAGCGCGGACGGCTACATCACCTACGTGGGCCGGGCCGACGACGTGTTCAAGGCTTCGGACTACCGCATCAGCCCCTTCGAGCTGGAATCGGTGCTGATCGAGCACCCGGCGGTGGCCGAGGCCGCAGTCGTACCCAGCCCCGATCCGCTGCGGCTGGCCGTACCCAAGGCCTATGTGGTTCTGGCTGCCGGCCATGCCCCCAGCGCCGAGGTGGCACACGACATCCTGGTGTTCTGCCGGGACAAGCTGGCGCCCTACAAACGCATCCGCCGCATCGAATTTGCCGAATTGCCCAAAACCATTTCCGGCAAGATCCGCCGGGTGGATCTGCGCAAGGCGGAGGCCGCCCAGCGTGCCGCCGGCACCAAGGGAGCGCAGGAGTTCTTCG
>DASWYJ010000184.1:0-4912 GCA_036405035.1 Burkholderiaceae bacterium | reverse complement strand
CCATGATCCCGACTACTTCATGCGTGGCTTTGCCGTGCGCACCTTCGATGGCGCCGGCGGCCTGAAAAGCGAGCTGTTCGGCAGCGAGGCGCGCCACTACCCCGATACCGACACGCTGGAGATCGACCAGGTGCGCATCCGCTCCTTCAGCCAGGAAGGCCGCCTCACCACCGCCACCGCGCAGCGCGCGCTGAGCAATGGCGACGGCTCCGAGGTCCAGCTGTTCGGCGATGCCCGGGTGGTCCGCGACGGCCTGCCCGGCCCGAACGGCACCACCGAGCCCCAGCTCGAATTCCAGGGCGAGTTCCTGCATGCGTACCTGAACGACGAGCGCGTCAAGTCCCACCGCCCGGTCACCATTACCCGCGGCGGGAACCGCTTCACCGCAGACGCGCTGGCCTACGACAACCTCGACCGGGTTGCCGACATGCAGGGCCGGGTGCGCGGCGTTTTCCAGCCGAGGGCGGCGCGGTGAGTGCGCCGCTGGTGTTCATCACCGGTGCGTCCAGCGGCATCGGCCAGGCGCTGGCCTGGCGCTACTACCAGGCCGGCTACCGGCTGGCGCTGGTGGCGCGCCGCGTTTCCGAGATCGAATCATGGGCTGGCCAGCACCAACTGGAGCGCAGTCGCTACGCTATTTATAGCGCCGATGTGGCGGTGACCGACAGCATCGTGGCCGCCGGCCAGGCGTGCCTGGCAGCCCAGGGCGTGCCCGATGTGGTGATTGCCAATGCCGGCATCAGCATCGGCATCGACACCGCCGAGCGCGCCGATATCGACGTGCTGGCCCGCACGCTGGCCACCAACAACACCGGCCTGGCTGCCACCTTCCACCCCTTCATCGCGGCGATGGCCGCGCGCGGCAGCGGCGCGCTGGTCGGCATCGGCAGCGTGGCCGGTATCCGCGGCCTGCCCGGCCACGGTGCCTACTGCGCCAGCAAGGCGGCCGTGATCGCCTACTGCGAAAGCCTGCGCGGCGAGCTGCGGCCCCAGGGCGTGCGGGTCGTCACGCTGTGCCCCGGCTACATCGACACCCCGCTCACCCGGCAGAACCGCTACGCCATGCCGTTCCTGATGCAGCCCGAAGCCTTTGCCGACAAGGCCTTCACCGCCATTGCGGCCGGCGTGCGCTACCGGGTGATTCCCTGGCAGATGGGTGTGGTGGCCAAGCTGCTGCGCCTGCTCCCCAATGCGCTGTTCGACCGCCTGCTGGCAGGCCGGCCCCGCAAGCACCGGCAGGCCCCGCCCGCCGGCTGAGAGCGGCTGCGGCCGCCAGACACACAACGCCAGAAAAGCAAAAAGGCCCCGGGCATATGCCTCGGAGCCTTTGGGCTGGATCAGATCCGGGCGCGTGGCCCGGATGTGCGATCAGTAGCTGCTGCCGCCACCGCCGCCGTAGCCACCACCGCTGCGGCCACCGCCACCACCGCTGCCGCCGCGCGGGCCAGCACCGTAGGGGCTGCGGAAACCGCCGTCGCCACCACTGCGGCCACCGCCACCACCGCCGCCGTAACCACCGCCGCCACCGCTGCGGCCACCGCCACCGCCGTAACCGCCGCCACCACCACCGCCGCCGAAGCCGCCGCTACGGGGCGGGCGCTCTTCCATCGGGCGGGCTTCGTTGACAACGACGCTACGGCCGCCCAACGACTGACCGTTCATGCCGCTGACAGCAGCCTGTGCTTCGGCATCGGTGCCCATTTCCACAAAGCCGAAGCCCTTGGAGCGACCCGTGTCGCGCTCCATCATGACCTTGGCGCTTGTGACGGTGCCGAATTGACCAAACGATTGTTCCAGATCGCTGTCGCGCACCGAGTACGGCAGATTGCCGACGTACAGTTTTTTGCCCATGAAGGGACTCCTAATAAACACAAAAACAAAGCGATGGAGTCCCGGAAGCACAACAAACAGACGACCGCTGTGGCGCGAAACTGAAACTGACCGATCACCGAACTCGCATAGCCCCCTTATCCAAGGGGCACGCTCGGGCATTATGCGTCAGTTATTGGGGAATGTGAAAGTAAATTGTCAGATTCATCCTGGCGGCCTGAAAAAAGCCGCCAACAACGCTATTTCGGCACGCCGGGCGGGTTCGGGGGGGCGGCATCGCCAGGTTCGGCGTAATTGCGCCACTGGCGCATGGCGTTGCGCATGGTGAGAATCTGGCGCTCGAAAACCGGGCAGGCTCTGCACGCCGCCAGATGAAAACGCAGTGCCACCCGGTCGGCCAGGGGCAGCACACGGTCTTCCCGCGCCACCAGCAGGGCGGAAACTTCACGGCAGGTACGGCGCAGGAACATGGCCAATCTTTGGTTATCGGGCGGTCTGGAACCAGTTGAGTTCCAGGCATTCACGCAGCCGCAGGCGGGCACGGTGCAGCTGGACGTACATGTTCGTCGCGGTGAGGTCGAGTTCCTTACAGATCTCCTCGCAGGAGAGCTCCAGCCACTCGCGCATCAGGAAAACCCGGCCCATGGCGGGCGGCAGCTTCTCGGTGCAGGCCTCCAGCACGGTGAAGAACTGGCGGGAGTTCAGGTCCTGCTCCGGGTTGCCCCAGGAGGCGGGCTGCGCGGCGAAGTGGCCGTCGGCGGAAAACGTGAGTGCGTCCAGCTCATCGCTGCCGCTGCTGTCGTCGCCGCCGGCATCGAGGCTGACCTCGCGGGCGCGCTGGCGCAGCATGTCCAGCACCTTGTGCTTGAGGATGCCGACCAGCCAGGTCTTGAGCTGCGAGCGGTTGCCGAACGACTGCGGCTTGCTGAGCGCGGCCAGCAGCGTTTCCGAGACGGCGTCCTCGGCCCAGGCATCGTTGCGCAGCTGCAGGCGGGCAAACCGCAGCAGGTAGGTGTGGTGTTCGGCAAGCTGGTCTTCGATGGGCATGGCACGGCCTTGTGAGGATGGCGGATGGTAGCCGAGGAAGACGCATGCACCCATGCCCTGGCTTGCCCGGGCGGCCGGCGCGTTTGCGCAAGCGGGGTTGCCACAGGGAAAACCATTGCCGCGGCCGGTTACCACGCGCTACCGGCTCCGCTAGCATGTAAGAAGTCGGGCCGCCGGCAGACCAACCCGCAACCAGTGACACGATTTCGCCACTGGCCCGGCATTCCGCCGCTTCGTTATCCGGTATTCCGATCCTTTACTTTGGAGAATCACATGAACCAGACCGCCGTCATCGCTGCCGCTGCAGCCTCCCTGTTGTCCACCCTGCTGGTCGCCGCGCCGGCTACCGCCCAGACCAAGGAAAAATGCTACGGCATCGCCGCCGCCGGCCAGAACGATTGCGCCAACCTGTCGGGCAGCCACTCCTGCGCCGGCCAGTCCAAGGTGGCCAATGACGTGAGCGAATGGAAGTACGTGGCCAAGGGCACCTGCGCCAGCCTCAAGGGCCTGACAGCAGACGAAGCCAAGGCCAAGGCCAAGAAGAGCTGATTCCCGATACGGGCCCGTTACCCCGTCCCGGCCCCGTGCCGGGATTTTTCCTTCCGGACCCGCCATGCCGCTGCCATCCATGCACATCTCTGCCCTTTCCGCGAAGCCGGCTTCGCCGTCCGCGCCGCCGGTCGGCCTGGGCTGGCGCCATCCGCACTACGCCGCGCTGCTGGAAACCCGGCCCGCGCTCGATTGTGTGGAGGTGCACTCGGAAAACTTCTTTGCCGCCGGCGGTGCTGCGCTGCAGGTGCTGGTGGAGGCCCGTGCGCACTATCCCGTCAGCCTGCACGGCGTGGGGCTGGCGCTCGGCTCGGCGGCGGGGGTGGATGCGTGGCACCTGGACCAGCTGGCTGCGCTGGTGGAACGCATCGACCCGGTGCGGGTGAGCGACCATGCCTGTTTTGCCCGCGCGCCGCTGGCCGGGCAGATGGCGCATGCCTCCGACCTGCTGCCCATTCCCTTCCACCGCGCCGCGCTCGATGTGCTGTGCAGCAATGTGCAGCAGGTGCAGGACCGGCTGCGGCGTCCGCTGCTGGTGGAAAACCTGTCGGCCTATATCGGCTGGGCGTCCAGCGAGATGGCCGAGCCCGATTTCCTGCTGGCGCTGGCCCGGCGCACCGGTTGCCAGTTGCTGGTGGACGTGAACAACCTCTATGTGAATGCGCTGAATGCCCAGCTGCAGGGCCGGCGCGGCGATCCGCTGCGGCATGCCACCAACTGGCTCGACCAGCTGCCGGCCGGTGTGGTGGGCGAGATCCACTTGGCCGGCCACTGCGCGATGGACGACATCGTCATCGACGACCATGGCAGCCGGGTCTGCGACGCGGTGTGGCAGCTCTACCGCCATGCGCTCGGGCGTTTTGGCGCCGTGCCCACCCTGATCGAGTGGGATACCGCCATTCCGCCGCTGGCGGTGCTGCTGGACGAAGTGGCCCGCGCCCGCACGGCCTGCGTTGCCGGGGTGCCCGCATGACGCCGCAGCACGCCCAGCTCGCCGCCGAGCAGCAGGCCCTGCTGCAGGCGCTGTGGATGCGCGACAGCCAGCAGGCCAGCGAACTGCTGCTGCCGCTGGCTGCCGGCCCGGAAACCTTCACCCGGCGTGGCATGGCCTGCTACCGCGCCAACGGCCTGGCACTGGCGCAGCGGGCGCTGCCCGCCGCCTACCCGGTGCTGGCACAGCTGATCGGCGGCGACAGCTTTGCCGCGCTGGCGGCCGATTTCTGGCAGCAGCACCCGCCGCAGCGCGGCGACATTGCGCAGTGGGGCGCAGCGCTGCCGGCATTTGTGGGCCAGTCCCCGCAGCTGGCCGATCTGCCCTGGCTCGCCGACCTGGCCACGGTGGAGTGGGCGCTGCACCAGGTGGCCACGGCGGCCGACGTGGCGCCGGATCTGGCGTCCTTCGTGCTGCTCGGCACCACCGACCCCGCCACGCTGGCGCTGGTGCCGGCGGCGCCGCTGCACTGCATCGCCAGCGCCTGGCCGGTGG
>DASWYJ010000183.1:0-1531 GCA_036405035.1 Burkholderiaceae bacterium | reverse complement strand
GTCCGGCGCAACGGTCACTGCCACGGTTGTGGCACATGGCAAGCACGACAAGGTGCGCATTTTCAAGATGCGCCGTCGCAAGCATTACCAGAAACGTCAAGGGCATCGCCAGCAGTTCACCGAGCTGCAAATCGGCGCGATCGCCGGCTAAGGAGCACAGGTCATGGCACAGAAAAAAGGCGGCGGCTCTACGCGAAACGGGCGCGATTCCAAGCCCAAAATGCTCGGCGTGAAGGCTTTTGGCGGTGAATTGATCACCGCTGGCTCGATCATCGTGCGCCAGCGCGGTACTCGGTTCCACCCCGGCACCAATGTCGGCGTGGGCAAGGACCACACCCTGTTTGCACTGGTGGATGGCCAGGTGTCGTTCGCCGTCAAGGGCGCGCTGAACAAGCACCTGGTGAGCGTGACCCCGGCCTGAGCCTGTCACTTCGCCTAGGGACGAAGCCCCGCATGTCGGGGCTTTTTCATTTGTACACTCCCGCCTGCACGTTCTTATTGCCATGAAATTCGTCGATGAAGCCTATATCGACATCGCCGCCGGCGATGGAGGGAACGGCTGCGTCTCGTTCCGGCACGAGAAATACACGGAGTTCGGTGGCCCCAACGGCGGGGATGGCGGCCGCGGCGGCCATGTCTTCGCGGTGGCCGACTCCAACCTGAACACCCTGGTGGATTTCCGCTATTCCCGCCGGCACGAGGCCAAGCGCGGCCAGCACGGCATGGGTTCGGACATGTTCGGCGCTGCCGGCGACGACATCACGCTGAAGATGCCGGTCGGCACCATCATCACCGACGCCGAAACCGGCGAGGTGCTGTACGAACTGCTGGTGCCGGGCGAGGTGATCACCATCGCCAAGGGCGGCGACGGCGGCTTCGGCAACATGCGCTTCAAAAGCGCGATCAACCGCGCACCCCGGCAGAAAACACCCGGCTGGCCAGGCGACCGGAAAAGCCTGAAGCTCGAATTGAAGGTACTGGCCGACGTGGGCCTGCTCGGCCTGCCCAATGCCGGCAAGTCGACCTTCATCACGGCGGTGTCCAACGCCCGCCCGCGCATTGCCGACTACCCTTTCACCACGCTGCACCCCAACCTGGGTGTGGTGCGGGTCGGACCCGAGCAGAGCTTTGTTGTGGCCGACCTGCCCGGCCTGATCGAGGGCGCGTCCGAAGGCGCGGGGCTGGGGCACCTGTTCCTGCGCCATCTGCAGCGCACCCGGCTGCTGCTGCATGTGGTCGATCTGGCGCCGTTCGACGACAGCGTGGACCCGGTGGCGCAGGCCAAGGGCATCGTCGCCGAGCTGAAGAAGTACGACGCCGCGCTCCACGACAAGCCGCGCTGGCTGGTGCTGAACAAGCTTGACATGCTGGACGCCGACGCCCGCGTGGCGGCGGTGAAGGACTTCGTGAAGCGCTTCAAGTTCAAGGGCCCGGTGTTCGAGATTTCGGCGCTCACGCGCGAAGGCTGTGAGCCGCTGGTGCAGGCCATCTACCGGCATGTGAAGGCGCAGCAGGTTTCCGAGCAGCCGCC